>JALYWY010000396.1 GCA_030852475.1 Actinomycetota bacterium
GGAAGTCGGAGAGGAGCTCGAGCAGCATCGCCTCGAACTCCTGGTCGGTCTTGTCGATCTCGTCGATCAGCAGCACCACCGGCTCGGGGCTGGCGATCGCCTGCATCAGCGGCCGCTCGAGCAGGAACTCGGCGCTGAAGATGTCGTCCTGGACGTCGCTCCAGCCGGCCTCGCCGCCGGCCTGGATCCGCAGCAGCTGCTTGCGGTAGTTCCACTCGTACATCGCCTTCGCCTCGTCGAGGCCCTCGTAGCACTGCAGGCGCACCAGCTCGCGGCCGGTGGAGCGGGAGAGCGCCTTCGCCAGCTCGGTCTTGCCGACCCCGGCGGGACCCTCGACCAGGACCGGCTTCCCCAGCTTCTGGGCGAGGAAGGAAACCAGCGCCGCCGGCTCGTCGGCGAGGTAGCCGACGTCGGCCAGCGACTGCTTCACATCTGCGACGGAGCCGTCTGCCATCGCCGCCGATGATAATCCCGCCCAGTGCTCGACCTTCTCGTGCCGCTTGCCGCCCTGCTGCCGACCAGCCCCACGCCTTACATCACGCTGATGCTGGTGGGGTTCGCGATCGGCATCCTCGGCCACCTCACCCGCGCCCGCTGGCTGGTCGCCGCCGGCGTGATCCTGATCTTCCTCGGCGCCCTCCTTTTCCCCCTGGTCGCCAACGTGACGACCGACGACCGGCCACCGCCGATCGAGGAATCGCGCGGCGGCGCGGAATAGCGGGTAGAGGAGTCTCCATGGGACGGTTGGACGAAGCCGATCTGACGCGGAGCCTCGGCCGCGAGGAGGAAGCCGAGGGGCTGAAGCGGGAAGGCGACCGGCTGGCCCAGTTGCGGCTGACGCTGGGCGGGCTGATCGGCGAGTGCAAGGTGGGGCCGCCGCTGATGACCGTCTTCGAGGGCTGGGATGCCTCCGGCAAGGGCGGCGCGATCAAGCGGCTGACGAATCCGCTCGACCCGCGCCACGTCCGCGTCTCCCAGTTCGCCGCCCCCACCTCCGACGAGAAGCGCCATCACTTCCTCGGCCGCTTCTGGCCGGCGCTGCCGGGGTGGGGCGGGATGACCATCTTCGATCGCTCCTGGTACGGGCGGGTGCTGGTCGAGCGGGTGGAGGGGTTCGCGACCGAGGAGCAGTGGAAGCGCGCCTACGGCGAGATCAACGACTTCGAGCGCACGCTCGCCGACGAGGGGGCGATCATCGTCAAGTTCTGGCTCCACGTCTCGCCCGAGGAGCAGCTGAAGCGATTCGAAGCGCGGGAAAAGGACCCGCTGAAGTCGTGGAAGCTGACCGACGAGGACTGGCGCAACCGCGAGAAGCGGTCGCAGTACGAGGAGGCGGTGGAGGAGATGCTGGAGCGGACCGACGATTCCCACGCCCGCTGGCACGTCGTCGCCGGCGACTCGAAGCGCTTCGCCCGGGTAGAGGTGATGCGGCTGGTCAACGAGGAAATCGAAGCGGGGATGCGGCGCTGGGGGCAGGAGCCGCCGCCTCGTCCCTAAACTCCTGCCCCGGTCCTGTTCTCCGATCACGAGGAGCCCCATCCCTTGAGCCGTTTCCGAATTCTTGTGCTGTTCGCGACCCTCGCCGCCCTGGCGGCCGTGTTCACCGCCTGCGGTGGAAGTGACGACGACAGCGGCAGTGGTGGCGGTGGCAGCGACGACCCCCAGCAGCTCGTCGAAAACGCCAGCCTCGAAGGCGTGAAAAGCGGAGAGATGGACATCTCGCTGCACGTCAAAGCCGACGGTGAGGAGGGGGGAGAGGTCGACGTCAGCCTTTCCGGGCCCTTCGAACAGGGGGACCAAAGCGAACTGCCGCAGCTCGAAATGACCGCGGAAGTCGAAGGTTCCGCTGAAGGCGAAGATCTCAACTTCGACGGCGGCCTCACGCTCCTCACCGATCGCGCCTTCATCGACTACGAAGACACCTCCTACGAAGTCGACCCGACCACCTTCGGGTTCGTCAAGTCCGCCTTCGAACAGGCGCAGCAGAAAGGCGGGAAAGAAGACATCACCGCCTGCCAGAAAGCGGCTGAAGGGATTCGGTTCAGCCAGTTCGCCGACAACCTCGAGAGCGAAGGGGATGCCGACGTCGAGGGCACCTCGACGACGAAAGTGAGCGGCGACCTCAACACCGCCGGGGCGATCGACGCGCTGATCGAGCTGACCGAAGATCCCGCCTGCAGCTCACAGCTGGAAGCGGCGGGCCCGTTGCCGATCAGCGAACTGGAAGAAGCGAAAGGCGAACTCTCGAAAGCGATCGAGAAAGCGCACATCGACCTCTACGTGGGCGAGGACGACATCGTCCGCAAGATGGCGGCGGAACTGACGATCTCCCCGCCCGATGCCGCTGGCGAAAAAGTCGAACTGGAGATGGAAATCACCCTCAGCGGCGTCAACGAGGAACAGAGCTTCTCCGCGCCCTCCGACGCGAAACCGCTCGAAGACCTGTTCAAACAGCTCGGCGTGAACCCGCTCGAGCTGCTGGAAGCGGGCGGCGACGAAGGGCTCGGCGGCCTGCTCGAAGGCCTGCTCGAAGGCGATGCTCCGGGAGGTTCCTCCTCGGGTGGCGGCGCCGGCGGTGGATCCGGGAGCGCGAACGAGGACAACGTGCGCAAGTACTCGGAGTGCGTGCAGCGGGCCGGCGGCGACAACGCGAAGGTCCGCAAGTGCGCGGATCTCCTGACGGGCCCGTAGCGGCATACTCCCGCCGGTGAGTCAGGCG
>JALYWY010000314.1 GCA_030852475.1 Actinomycetota bacterium
GCCGAGACCTGCCAGGAGACGCCACCGCGGCCGTCGGAGGAGGCGAACGCCAGCGCCTCCAGCGCCCAGCGGCCGGTGACGAAGGCGACGCCGAACGACCAGAAGGCCAGCACCGCCGCCCCGAACAGCCACGGGTCGCCGAAGAGGTCGACCCCGAGGGCGAGGCCGGAGACGCCGCGGATCGCGTAGCCGCCCCCGACCACGGCCCAGAGGGCGAGGATGCCGGGGGTGAGCGGCGGCGGCACCCGGTCGCTGCCGCCGGTGGCGCGCGCCCGCAGGACCTCGTAGAGGACGGCGACGCCGAAGACGGCGACGGTGAGAGCCAGCAGCGGCAGGCCGAGGTCGAGCGGCGCCAGCGCCAGCGCCAGCAACGCCGCCAGCCCGAGCCTGCCCAGCGCCACCAGCGCGCTCGCGCGGATGTGCTCGCGGCCGCGGGAGGGCGGGCCGGGCAGGCGGCCGCGGGAGGCGCGATCGGGATGGCGCTGGTCGGCGGCGAAGCCGCGGATGTCGTTCCACTGGTAGCGCGCCTGGTAGATCAGCAGCTCCAGCGCGATCCAGGCGACCGCCGCCCGCAGCAGCTCGCGGCCGCCGACGCCGCCGGCGAGAGCGCCGAAGGCGAACGCCGCCGGGAAGATCCAGGCCTTGACGAGGTCGCCAGGCCGCGGCAACAGCAGGTAGCCGGCCAGGCTGCGTTCGCTCACGTCGCCACCCCTATCCCCGCCGGCGCCAGGGGCTCCAGCAGCATCTCGAGCTCGTCCCAGGACGAGACGACGTCGATCACGCCGGCGCATTCCAGCCCCGCCGCCCTCTCCGCCCGCTCGCCGGGCGGCACGAACATCACGTTGCCGATCGTCCGGCAGCCGGCGTCGACCGCCGCCAGCGCTCCCGGGACGGAGTCCTCCACCGCCAGCGCCCGCTGCGGCACGACCCCGAGTCGCTCCAGAGCGTGGAGGTAGACGGCCGGGTCCGGCTTGCCGGCCGGCGCCGGCAGCGAGCTCTCGGCGCTGAAGCGGCGCTCCTCCTGGAAGAGGCCGTCGAGATCGGTCGCGCGCAGGCAGGCCTCGATCCGCGGCATCGCGCTCGAGGAGACGAGCGCGAGGGTGTGGCTCGAGGCGAGCCGCTCGAGCGGCTCGATCACCTGCGGGTCGGGCCGCAGGACCTGGCCGAGGTGGGCGGTGACCTCGCGCCGCTCGGCCTCGACCCAGCGCTCGAGCTCCGCCGGGCCGACCGCCTTCCCCTCCGCGGCGGCCAGCGCCTTCGCCGTGGTCCGGAAGTTCTTGCCCGTAGTGGCCAGGCGCAGCTCCTCCGCCGTGAAGCGAGCCCCGGCGCCGATCTCGGCCAGGAACCGGTTGGTCACCCCGGCGGAGGCGTCGAAGGCGGGCTCCTCGGAGGGGAAGAGGCAGCCGTCGGCGTCGCAGAGCAGCGCCTCGACGGGGCCCCCGGAAGCGACGGACATCATGCCGCCAGCGCCTTCCCGGAACCGAGCCGGTCTTCGGCGGCGGCGGCCGGCCCGCGGGCGCCGAGGAGCCGGATCGTCTCGGTCAGGCGGCCCACGAAAGCCTCGTCGTCGGCGAGCGAGCCGAAGACGTCGCGCACCTCGAGCAACGGCCGCGGGTCGGCGGCGGCGCTCCGGGCGAGCGGCCTCAGCTCCTCCCAGCGCGCGTCCTTGACCTCGATCGGCCGCCCCTCGCAGTCGACGCCGGTGAGGTAGCGGATCCAGGCGGCCAGGGCGAGGGTCAGCGCCTCGTGCGGGAGGCCCTCCTCGACCGCTTCCTGCAGCGAGGGCAGCAGGTAGGCGGGCATCTTCGTCGAGCCGCGCCCGCAGAGCCGCTGCAGCCGGTCGCCCACCCGCGGGTTGCCGAACCGCTGCAGCAGCGTCTCCCGGTAGGAGTCGACGTCGAGCCCGAGAACGCCCGGCAGCAGCGGCGCCACCTCGCCCATCAAGGACTCGACGAACCGGCGCAGGGGCGGGTCGGCGAGAGCCTCGTCGATCCGGTCGTGCCCGCAGAGGTGGCCGAGGTAGCCGATCGCGCTGTGGGAGCCGTTCAGCAGCCGCTTCTTGTGCAGCTCGTAGGGCCGGACGTCGGGGACGAACTGGACCCCGACCTCCTCCAGCGGCGGCCTCTCGTCGCAGAAGTCGTCCTCGACGATCCACTGGGCGAAGTCCTCGGAGACGACCGGGCAGCGGTCGCGGATCCCGAAGTCCCGCTCGAGCAGCTGCCGGTGCTCGGCCTCGGTCGCCGGCGTGATCCGGTCGACCACGGTGGCGGGGAAGGAGACCTCGGTTTCGATCCAGTCGGCGAACCGTTCTTCGTCGCGCAGGCGGGCGTAGGCGACGACGGCCGAGCGGGCGGTGGCGCCGTTGTCGGGCAGGTTGTCGCAGGAGAGGACGGTGAAGGGCGGCACCCCCGCCTCGCGGCGCAGCCGCAGCGCCTCGGCCAGGAACCGCGGCACCGGCTGGTCCTCCCCGTAGCCGTCGCCGGTGACGGTGAGGCTGACCACCTTCGTCTCGCCGCTGGTCAGCGCCGCGAGCGTCCGGCCCGGTTCCCGGGGTGCGTAGAGGTAGTCGAGGATCGAGCCGACGACCCGGGCCCGGTCGCCCTCCGGGGAGCGTTCCAGCAGCGAGTAGAGGCAGTTCTGCCGCAGGAGCTCGGTCCTCGAGCCGCCGCTGCGCACCCCGACGCCGAGGATCCCCCAGGCGGTCGAGACGCCGGCCTCGGCAAGCCGGTCCAGGTAGACGGCCTGGTGGGAGCGGTGAAAGCCGCCGACGCCGATGTGGACGATTCCCCGCCGCAAGGCGGCACGGTCGTAAGTTGGAACCATTACCCGGGGGAACGCCCCGGATCGATCGCTTGCGCGCACGCGTCCTCCGATCCAAAGTCAGTGCTTCGGTCCGGAGGCACCCCTGCTGGTGGCGACTGCTTACCGTCTGTCTCAGTTGATGACGACGACCGGCTGGTGGCTGCCGATCTTCGCCTTGCGCCTCTGTCTTCCCCGATCCGCCGCAGCCGAAACGTCGCGCCCGCCGCCGCCGGGCGACATCGCGCACGGTCAGCGGGCGACGTGCAGCTCCAGCGCGTGGATCTGCGACTGCCCGTAGGAGCCGGTCTGGACAGGGCCGGCGGCGCTGATCAGGTCGCCGGGACCGGGCAGCGGCCGCGGTCGCAGGCCCTTGCGGACGTCGATCGCGGTCAGCCCCGGCAGCGTGATCCCCTGCGGGTCGGCGATCACGAAGTGGGCGTCGCCGTCGCCGTCGGGATCGACCCGCTCGACGTAGACGATCCGCCCTTCGGCCTCGCGACAGGCGGGATGACCCGAAGGGCAATGCGAGGGCTCGACCGTCTCGATCGCCTTGTCTCTCGCGAGACCGCGAGAAGGTGCGTTATTCGCATCTTTTTGCGGTTTCGTGGTTTCGTCGGTCCCGCCACCGCAGCCGGCGAGCAGGACACAGGCAACGAGGCAGACGATCGGGAGGCTTGGCTCGCGCGCCACCGAGGCAGTATTGCCATAGAAAGATCCGGGTAGGGACTTGGCATGCCCGAAGTGCCCAAGGCGCCCGACCTCGCGGAGGAGACCGGTTACTCGCTCCGCGCCGCGATCTCGCGCGAGATGGTGAAGGCGATGAAGGCCTGCTACGGGAAAGGGCCGACGAAGGCCAAGGCCTACCTCTTCGACGACCTGCTCTTCGTGGTCATGCGCGGCGGGGAGACTCCCGGGGAGAAGACGCTGCTGGAGGCCGGCGAGGCCGACTCCGTGCGCACCTTCCGCCAGCGCTTCGAGAACGTCATGGCCGAGCGGCTGATCGGCACGATCGAACAGCTGACCGAACGCAAGGTGCTCACCTACCAGAGCCAGGTCCTCTTCGACCCCTTCGTCGTGATCGAGATCTTCGTCTTCGACAAGACCCTCGCCCCCCAGGCGATCGAGGAAACCGCGAAAGCGATCCTCTCCGACGAGGACGAGGGGACGGTCGGCGCCGAGGATCCGGGCACGGACCCGGAGTAGGGACTACATCCGGTAGACGGGCGCCGCAGGCTCCTCCAGCGGCGCGTTGGCGCAGGCGTCGAGCGCGAGGGAGAGGACGCGGCGGGTGTCGCGCGGGTCGATCACGCCGTCGTCCCAGAGGCGGGCGGTCGAGTAGAAGGGTCGGCCCTGGCGTTCGTACTGCTCTTTCAGCTCGGCGGCGGTCTCGGGCTGGCCGACCTCCTTCATCACCGCCGCGGCCATGTCGCCGCCCATCACCGAGATGCGGGCGTTCGGCCACATGAAGAGGAAGCGGGGCGAGTAGGCGCGGCCGCACATCCCGTAGTTGCCGGCGCCGAAGGAGCCGCCGACGATCACGGTCAGCTTCGGCACCCGCGCGGTGGAGACGGCGGCGACCATCTTCGCCCCGTCCTTGGCGATCCCGCCGGCCTCGTACTTGGAGCCGACCATGAAGCCGTTGACGTTCTGGACGAAGACGAGCGGGATGCGGCGCTGGTCGCAGAGCTCGACGAAGTGGGCGCCCTTCAGCGCGCTCTCGGAGAAGAGGATGCCGTTGTTGGCGACGATCCCGACCGGGTGGCCCTCGACGTGGGCGAAGGCGCAGACCAGCGTTTTGCCGTACTTCTCCTTGAACTCGCGCAGCTCGCCGCCGTCGACGACGCGGCGCAGGGCCTCGCGGATGTCCCAGGGGGCGCGCGAGCCGATCGGGACGACGTCGAGGATCTCCTCGCGGTCGCCGGCGGGCGGGCGCGCCTCGATCCGGTGCCAGGGCGGCGCCGGCGAGGGCGGCAGCGTGGCGGCGATCTCGCGCAGGATCTGCAGCGCCTCGGCGTCGTCGGCGGCGAGGTGGTCGGCGACGCCGGACTTGCGGGCGTGGATGTCGCCGCCGCCGAGCTCCTCCGCGGTCACCTCCTCCCCGGTCGCCGCCTTCACCAGCGGCGGGCCGCCGAGGAAGATCGTCCCCTGGTGGCGGACGATCACGGTCTCGTCGCTCATCGCCGGCACGTAGGCGCCGCCGGCGGTGCAGGAGCCCATCACCGCGGCGATCTGCGGGATCCCCCGCGCCGACATCGTCGCCTGGTTGAAGAAGATGCGGCCGAAGTGCTCGCGGTCGGGGAAGACTTCGTCCTGCAGCGGCAGGAAGGCGCCGCCGG
>JALYWY010000020.1 GCA_030852475.1 Actinomycetota bacterium
ACGCGGGCCATGTGGTCGGGGTCGAGCGGGAAGCGCTCGCCTTCGATCTCGATCTCGCCGCCGCCGCGGATCACCATGAAGACCTCCTCCTGGTTTTCCTCGGCGTGGTCGTGGTCGGGGTAGTCCGGATAGTTCGGCGGCATGTCGATCACCTGCAGGCCGAAGGCGCTCACCCCGAGCTCGGCTCGCGCCCGTTTGTAGCCCCCGAGGAAGATCGCCTCCATCTCGTCGATCTTCTTCACCGTGTACTCGCTCATCTCTCCACCTCGTTTGATCTTTGTCTCGGCCCGAACGGCCGTTTGAAACGAACGTTCGTGCTTTTTTATACTCTGTGTCTGTGACTCCCGTCACCGAGAAGGGCAATCAGACCCGCGCCTCGATCCTCGATCGCGCCGTCGACCTCGCCTCGGTCGAGGGTCTCGAGGGCCTGACGATCGGTCGCCTGGCGGCGGAGCTGCAGATGAGCAAGAGCGGCCTCTTCGCCCACTTCGGCTCCAAGCAGGAGCTGCAGCTGGCGACGATCGGGGCGGCGGCGGAGCGCTTCAAAGGGCGGGTGATCGACCCCGCGCTCGAGTTCCCCGACGGGGCGCCGCGGCTGCGCGCGATGGCCGAGCGCTACCTCGAGCGGCTCCGGGACTACTCCGGCGGCTGCTTCTGGGCCGCGACCTCGGCCGAGTACGACGACCGCCCCGGACCCGTCCGCGACGCGATTGCCGCCGCCCTCGACGCCTGGACCGGTGAGCTCACGCGGCAGGCGCGCGTGGCGGGGGTCGAGCAGCCCGAGCGCTTCGCCTTCGAGCTCTACTCGCTGGTGATGGGCGCCAACTCGCGCTACCGCCTCAGCGGCGACCCGCAAGTCTTCGACTACGCCCGCGAAGCGCTCGAGCGGCTCCTGGCGGAGCTGCCGCAATGAGCGCCGCCGACTTTGCCGAGCGCTTCGCCGCCTACTGGCGAGCGCCGTCGGTCGAGGGTCTCGACACCCTCCTCGCCCCCGACGTCTACCTGCGGGCGCCGATGACGCCGACCACCCGCAGCCTCGCCGACGGGAAGCGGGCATTCGAGAACCTGCTGCGCCTGGTTCCGGATCTCGCTGGCGTCGTCCACCGCTGGGGGCCGACCGAGGACGGCTTGCTGATCGAGTTCACCCTCTCGGGATCGGTGTCGGGAGTGGAGCTGTCGTGGGACGCGGTCGACCGCATCGCCCTCCGCGAGGACGGCCTGGCGACCGCGCGCATCTCCTACTTCGATAGCGCCGTCCTGGTTAGGACCGCTGTCCTGCACCCACGCACCTGGCCGACCTTCCTGCGCTTGCGCGCCCGGGTTTGACCGCGGCCTGGATCGGCTAGAGGAGCACGAGATGGACCTCGCGATCGGCCTTCCCAACGCGGTGCCGGGTACCTCCGGCGAGCAGATCGCCGAGTGGGCCCGCCGTGCCGAGGCGAGGGGTTTCTCCAGCCTCGGGACGATCGACCGGATCGTCTACCCGAACCTGGAGCCGCTGGTCTCGCTGGCGGCCGCGGCGGCGGTGACCGAGCGGATCGGCCTCGCGACCACGGTCCTGCTCGGCCCCCTGCGGCCGAACCCGGTGGCGGTGGCGAAGCAGGTGCTCAGCCTGCACGCGCTCTCCGGCGGCCGGATGACCCTTGGGATCGGCCTCGGCCGGCCGTGAGGACGACTACGAGCACGCCGACGTCGGCACCGAGACGCGGGGCAGGGACCTCGACGCGATGCTGGCGCGGATCAAGGAGGTCTGGGACGACGACAAGATGGGGCCGCACACCGGCACCCAGCCGCGGATCCTCGTCGGCGGCTCGGTCGCGGCATCGTTCGAGCGCGCGGCCAAGTTCGGCGATGGCTGGATCGCCGCCGGCGCCCCGCCCGACCAGTTCGCCGAGTGGCGCGAGAAGTTCGAGGGCACCTGGTCGGGCTCGGGGCGAAGCGAGGCGCCGCAGAACGCCGCCCTCGCCTACTTCTCCCTCGGCGACCGCGCCGAGGAGGAGGCCCAGGCCTACCTGACCGACTACTACGCCTGGCTCGGCGACGAAGTCGCCGGCTTCATCGCCGATTCCGCCGCCAAGGACCCGGATACCGTCAAGCAGTACCTCGCCGGCTTCGAGCAGGCCGGCTGCCAGGAGCTCTTCCTCTTCCCGAGCTCGAGCGATCCGGCGCAGGTCGACCTGTTGGCGGACGCGGCTGGGATGTAGGTCGCGAATCCGCGATAGACCCCCGTATAGGTGTACTGAGACGGATTCGATGCTCCGTACACTCGCCGAGTGGACCGCGAGCTGCTGAAAGCAAAGCTGGCTGAGGCCGGGGAGCCCGCGTATCGAGCTGCTCAGGTGTGGGAGTGGGTGGCGCGTGGGGCCCGGTCCTACGAGGAGATGACGAACCTGCCGGCGGGGCTGCGCGAGCGGCTGGGGGCGGAGGTGCCGCTCTCGACCTTGACGGTCGCCGCTGAGGCGAAGTCCGACGACGGCACCGTCAAGACCCTCTTCCACACCGCCGACGGGCGCCCGATCGAGGCGGTGCTGATGCGCTACCGGGATGGCCGCCGCTCGGTCTGCCTCTCGTCGCAGTCGGGCTGCCCGCTCACCTGCACCTTCTGCGCCACCGGGCAGATGAAGTTCGGCCGCAACCTCGGCGTCGACGAGATCCTCGACCAGGCGCTCCATTTCCGTCGCACCGAAGACATCGACCACGTCGTCTTCATGGGGATGGGGGAGCCGACGATGAACGTCGACAACGTCCTCGCCGCCTGCGAGCGGCTGCCCGACCTCGGCGTCACCCACCGCCGCACCGCGATCTCCACCGTCGGCTGGGTGCCTGGGATCGACCGCCTCGCCGAGTGCGAGATGCCTGTCAGCCTGGCCCTCTCGCTGCACGCGCCCAACGACGGCCTGCGCTCGCAGATCATGCCGGTCAACGAGCGCTACCCGATCGCCGAGGTGCTGGCCGCCTGCGACCGCTACCGCGCCGCCCGCCGCCGCAAGGTCTTCGTCGAGTACGTGATGCTCGACGGCGTCAACGACCTCCCCGAGCACGCCCGCGAACTCGCCGAGCTGCTCGACCCCCGCGTCTACAAGGTCAACCTCATCCCCTACAACCCGACCGGCGCCTACGACGGCTCTCCGCCGGAGCGGATCGAGCGCTTCCGCGCGATCCTCGCCGAGCATCGCATCACCGCCACCGTCCGCCTCACCCGCGGCCGCGACATCGACGCCGCCTGCGGCCAGCTCGCCGCCAACGCATAGAAACTGGCCAGCCAGCCAGTTACGATGCCGGGCATGGCCACGGTCGACACTTCGGCACCCGTCGCGCGCCCGCCGCAGATGTCGGCGAACCCGCTGCGGCGGATGGCCGAAGACCTGCGCGCCGAGTGGCAGGGGAGGGGAAAGTTCCCGCCGGGGCCGACGAACTTCAGTTGGGCCCGCACGTTGCAGGCAAACGGCGACCCGCTGCCGTTGTTGCTTGGGGCCTACGAAGAGTACGGACCGATCTTCACGATGCGGCTGCTTCACTCGCCGGTCGTATTCATGCTCGGCCCGGAGGCAAACCACTTCGTCACCGTCGCCCACCCGGAGAACTTCCACTGGCGCGAGTCGAGCTTCGGCGACCTGATCCCGCTGCTCGGCGACGGTCTGCTGACGGTCGACGACGACTACCACGACCGGGCACGGGCGATCATGATGCCCGCCTTCCACCGCGAACAGATCGTCGCCGCGACCGAGGCGATGACGATCGAGGCCGACGAGGCGATTGCCGTCCTGCCGGTCGGTGAGGTCGTCGACGTCTACGAGTGGATGCGGAACCTGGCGATGCGGATCGCGATGCGAGCGCTGCTCGGTCTCGACCCCGATGAGGCGGGCAAGGGCGTTGCGGCGGCCGAGCACTTCGAGCGCGCCCTCGGCTTCTACGGGACCGACTTCCACCTGCGGCTGCTGCGTGGCCCTGGCTCCCCCTGGCAGAAGATGAACCGCTCGCGGGCGATCCTCGACGAGATCGTCTTCGGGGAGATCTCCCGCCGCCGCGCTCACCCCGACCCCGACCGCCGCGACATCCTCAGCCTCCTGGTCGGTGCCCGGGGCGCCGGTGGCGAGGCATTCACCGACCAGGAGATCCGCGACCAGGTGATGACCCTGATGTTCGCCGGCCACGACACCTCGACCTCGACCCTCACCTTCATGCTGCACGAGCTCGCGCGCCACCCGGAGGTGACGCGGCGCCTGCGTGAGGAGCAGGACCGGGTCCTCGGCGGTGAGACTCCAAGCGCCCTGCAGCTGGAAAAGGAGATGCCCTACCTGGAGATGGTCCTCGACGAGGTCCTGCGCCTCTACCCGCCGGCCTGGATCGGCCCCCGCCGCGCCGTCCGCGAGTTCGAGTTCGGCGGCCACACCGTCCCCAAGGGCGCCTACGTCAACTACTGCTCCTGGGCCAGCCACCGCCTGCCGGAGGTCTTCCCCGAGCCGGAGGCCTTCATCCCCGAGCGCTTCACCCGCGAGCGCAAGGCGGCGCTGCCGCGCGGCGCCTACGTCCCCTTCGGCGGCGGCTCGCGGATCTGCATCGGCAAGCGCTTCGGCCAGACCGAGGT
>JALYWY010000046.1 GCA_030852475.1 Actinomycetota bacterium
CCGCCTCGGTCAGCGCGAAGCCGAGCCAGCGGATGCTTTCCAGGTCGCTTTTCATCTCCGGCTGGCGGGCGACCGACTCGATCTCCTTACCGAAGATGAAGCCCACGCCGATACCGGCGCCGATCGAGCCGAGCCCGGCGCCAACGCCGAGGGCGATCGCTTTACCGGCACTTTTAACCCCTTCGTCCGTCACCTCGGCGATAGGGAGAGCGGTGAGATCCATCTGAGTTTGACTCCTTTTTCTTAGTGAGAGGCGGAGGTCGCTCCGCCGATGTAGATAGCGCTAAGCGTCGAAAAGATGAATGCCTGCAGGGTCGCCACGAGCCCGACCTCGAAGATGAAGAAAGCGAAGGCGAGCGGGAAGGTCAGCGCCCCGAGGGCCGCGATTCCCAGCAGCACCGCCAGCCCGCCGCCCATGAAGAGCAGCAGCAGGTGGCCGGCGAGGATGTTGGCGAAAAGACGGACGGAGAGGGAGATCAGCCGCACGAAGTGGGAGATCACCTCGATCATGAAGATCGCGCCCTTGCCGATCGGGTGCATGTCCTCCAGGCCGGGCGGCAGCCAGCTCTTGAAGTAGGGGCCGACGCCCTTGGCGCGGATGCCCTCGACGTGGTAGCTGAGCCAGACGACGAGGGTGAGGACGAGCGGGATCGCGATGTTGGCGGTGGCGGCGTAGATCGCGAAGGCCGGGATCTCGAGGCCGAAGACGTCGACCGGGTGCTCGGTGTTGACCGGCAGCGGCAGGAACCCGAGCATGTTCGAGAACCAGATCCAGAAGAAGAGGGCGGCGATGAAGGGGAACCACTTGCGCGCCAGCTCGCCGTGCAGGCTGCCGCCGGTGATCGTGTTTTTGGTCAGGTCGTAGGCGACCTCGACGGCGGTCTGGACCCGGTTCGGCTTCTGCACCATCCGCCGCGCGATCCAGGTCATCGTCAGGATGGTGAGGGCGCTGGCGAGGACGAGGTAGAGGACCGCCTTGTTGATGCTGAAGTCGATCCCGGCGAGTTCGAGCGAGATCCACGGTTCGAGTTTGAACTCGTTCTGCGGTTTGAAGCCTTCGTTCTTGCCCTCGCTGGGGAAGATCAGCAGCAGCAGGATCGCCACCGCCAGGTACGCCCCGAGGCCGATGAAGACCTTCGCCTTGGTGCTGAGGCCGCTCTTCTCGGGGTCGCCCGAGCCGGCGACGCCCGGCGCCTGTGCGGTCGCTGCCTCCATCTCTACGCGGCCCCCTGGCTCTCGGGCGGGTTGTCGAGCAGGTGCGCGATGCCCTGCGCGGCGAAGGAGAGCGTGAACAGCGCCAGCAGCAGGATCGCCGCGGAGAGGCCGGCCTCCCGCTCGGCGACGCCGACCAGAAGCACCGCCGTCGCCATCAACCAGACGCGGCCGAGGGTGCTGCCCGCGACCACGCCCATCGCCGTCTGACGGTTTCCTGCAGCCAACTCGGCCTTCATACGCCGCTGGGCCAGCACCTGGATCACCCGCTGCACGATCCAGACCGCCGCCGCCGCGGCAAAACCGAGCAGGGGGAACCCGCCGAGCAGGAAGACGGCGAGCGCTGCGACCAGCGCGACCAGATCGACGTACTTGGGAGGAGACATAAGAAGGAAATACGCCCAGCTCGGGGCAGAGCGGGCGCAGGGGCGACTATACCCAACTAGGCCCGCGAACGGCTTTGTGAAGCCACTTCGTGAGGGTTGCCACTACCGCGGCGGGGTCGGCTCGACCGCCTCGAACTCGCCCGTCTCGGGATCGACCGCCGGGAAGGTCCCGGTCTCCAGCTCCTCTTCCACGGCGCGCTCGACTTCCTGGGCCTGCGGCTCGGGGGCTCCGACCTGGCGCCGCAGCGTCACCAGCTGGCGCAATCGGGTTTGGCGGAGCTTGAGGATCTCCAGGACCTCGACCAGGTAGACGCTGGCCGAGAGCGCGAGCACGCCGAAGAAGGCCATCACGCCCGTCCAGAGCGGGTCGAAGTTGCCGTGATCGTCGCTGTAGGGAACGAAGCGCAAGGCCAGGGCCAGCAGCGCCATCACGGTGGTCCAGCCGTAGAGGTAGAGCAGGGTGCGCCGCTGCGAGAAGCCGATGTCGGCCATCCGGTGGTGGAAGTGCCAGCGGTCGGCTTTGTAGATCGGCCGCCGGTATTTGAGCCGCTTGGCGACGACGAAGCCGGTGTCGAGGATCGGCACCGCGAGGATGATCAGGGGGATGAAGAGGGCGATCACGGCATTGGTCTTCAGCGCCCCCTGCACCGCCACCGCTCCCAGTAAGTAGCCGAGCAGGTTCGAGCCGGTGTCGCCCATGAAGGTCTTGGCGGGCGGGAAGCCGTCGCGGAGGAAGCCGAGGGCAGCGCCGGCGGTGAGAGCGGCGAGGACGCCGGCGGCGGTGCGATCGAGCGAGAGGGCGATCGTCGCCAGGGTCAGACCCGAGATCACCGCCACTCCCGCGGCGAGCCCGTCGACGCCGTCGATCAGGTTGATCACGTTGATCACGGCGACGATCCCGATAACGGTGCCGACGTCGCCGAGGTGGACCACTCCTCCCCCGGGCAGCGTCAGCAGGTCGACGGTCCCGGGGGTGAGGCGGCCGAAGAAGGGGAAGGTGAAGTTGTCGACGGTGACCCCGACGGAGACGGGGATGACGACGGCGACGGTCTGGCCGAGCAGCTTCAGCGGGGCCGGCAGGTCGAAGACGTCGTCGAGGATCCCCACCCAGGCGATTGCCACCGCCCCGAACAGGATCGCGTGGCTTTCGGTGTCGTTCGGAAGCCAGATCAGGCCGGCGACGAGTGCGCCGGCGAGGATCGCGAGCCCGCCCAGCTTCGGCGTCGGGACCTGGTGCAGCGAGCGTTCGTTCGGGTAGTCGATCGCGCCGACGCGCACCGCCAGCCACCGCGTCGCCGGCACCAGGAGCAGGGCGAGGAGACCGGCGACGAGGAAGGCGAGGAGTGCGTCGGTGTCAGTGGGCATAGCGGTCGAACCAGAGGGTAAGCGCCATCAGGCCCCAGATCTGGCGAGAGAGGTCCTCCCGCCCGGAGCAGTGGCGGTCGAGGAGGGGAGTGACGGCGGCCGGATCGAGCAGCCCCTGACGCTCGAGCGCTCCCGGTGCCAGCACCTCGCGGGCGAAGGGCTCGAGCGGGCCGCGCAACCAGGCGGCGATCGGGATCGAGAAGCCCTGCTTGCGGCCGTGGACGATCTCCTTCGGCAGCAGCGGTGCCAGCGCCGCTCGCAGGAGGCGCTTCTTGGCGAAGCCGCGGACCTTCATCCGGGTCGGCAGCGAGAAGGCGAACTCGGCGACCTTCGGATCGAGGAAGGGAACCCGCAGCTCCAGCGAGTGGGCCATGCTGAGACGGTCGGTCTTGACCAGCAGGTCGTCGACGAGGTAGATGCCGAGGTCGACGTCCTGCATCCGCGCCAACGGCTCGGCGCCGGCGGTTTCGGCGTAGCGGGCGCGGTAGAGGTCGACCGGGTCCCAGCTCGAAGCCTTGGCGCCTGCCAGCTCGGCCCGCGCCTGCGAGGAGAAGATCTCCTTCCAGGCGTGGTGGCGCTCCAGCGGCGGCAGCGCCGCGGCGCGGGCGAAGCGCTTGGCTTTGTAGTCGAAGCCGACCCGCTCGGTCCGGCTCGGCAGCGCCTCCGCCAAGGGCCGGGCGAGCGGGGCAAGGCGGCCGACGCGACGGGCGAGAAGATCGGCGACGTAGGTGTAGTAGCCGCCGAAGAGCTCGTCACCCCCCTCGCCGGAGATCGCGGTCTTGACGTGCGCGGCGGCGAGCTGGGACACGAGATAGGTGGGCAGCGCCGAGGAGTCGCCGAACGGCTCGTCGAAGGCTTCGACCAGCCTCGGCAGCAGCTCGACCGCGTCGGGCCGGACGATCAGCTCGTGGTGGTCGGTCCCGTAGCGCTCGGCGACCAGGCGCGCCCGCGACAGCTCGTTGAAGCCGGCCTCCTCGAACCCGATCGAGAAGGTGCGCAGGGGCTCCTCGGAGTGGGCGCCGGCGAGGGCGGCGAGGCCGCCGGAGTCGACGCCGCCGGAGAGCAGGACCCCGACCGGGACGTCGGCGACGAGGTGGGCGCGGACGCTGTCGTCGAGCACCTCGCGCAGCTCCGCCGCGAGCTCGTCCATCGATCCCTGCCGTAGCCCCTCGCCGGCCACCGGGCCGGAACGGGCGTAACGCCGCTGCTCGACCTCTCCCCCCTCCCAGGTCAGCAGGTGTCCCGGAGGCAGCTTGCGCGCCTCGGCGAAGATCGTCAGCGGCGCCGGGATCGAGTTGAAGGCGAGGTAGGCGGAGACGGCTTTCGGGTCGATCTCGCGCGAGAAGCCCGGTTGCTCGAGCATCGCCTTCAGCTCGGAGGCGAAGGAGAGGCCGCCGTCGACGTGGCGGTAGTAGAGCGGCTTGATCCCGAAGCGGTCGCGGGCCAGCAGGAGGCGCTGGCGACGCTTGTCCCAGAGGGCGATCGCGAACATCCCCCGCAGCCGCTCGACGAAAGCGTCCCCGTGCTCCTCGTAGAGGTGGACGAGGACCTCGGTGTCGCAGTCGGTGGCGAAGCGGTGGCCGCGCCCCTCGAGCTCGCGCTTCAGCTCGCGGTAGTTGTAGATCTCGCCGTTCTGGACCACGACCGCGCTGCCGTCCTCGTTGGCGATCGGCTGGTGGCCGCCGTCGAGGTCGATGATCGAGAGCCGGCGCGCGGCCAGGGCTACCGGGCCCTCGTGGAAAAGGCCGTCGTCGTCGGGGCCCCGGTGGACGAGCCGGCTACACATCCGCGCCACCGCCTCCAGGTCGGGGGCCCGCTCTCGCTCACCGGCGACGACGCCGCAGATACCGCACATGGCGGCAGTCTCGCAGCCGCTCAGGAAGTCGGCTGGCCGCGACCCAGGACCTTGTTGACCGTGGCGAACAGCACCTGGAAGTAGAGCGAGACGGAGCGGTCGGCGATGTACTCCATGTCGTGGGCGAGCTTGTCGGCCCAGGACTCCTCGCGGGTGATCCGGGTCTGGGCGAAACCCGTGACCCCTGGGCGCACGACGAGGCGCTGCCAGTACTGGGGGATCTCGCGGCAGAGCTCGGCGTAGAAGGTCGGACGGATCGGGCGCGGGCCGACGATCGCCATGTCGCCGCGCAGGACGTTCCACAGCTGCGGCACCTCGTCGAGGTGCGTTTTGCGCAGGACGCCCCCGATCCGGGTCCGCTCTTCCTCGGTCCGTCGGGTCAGCTCCTCGCCGTAGTAGGGGCCGAGCCGGGTCTCGGCGTCCGGCTTCAGGGTGCGGAACTTGTACATCCAGAAGAGGTGGCCGGCTTTGCCGACGCGGGCGCCGCGGTAGAGGACCGGCCGGCCGGAGTCGATCGCGATCAGCAGCGCGACCAGCGCCAGCAGCGGCGAGAGGACGAGCAGGATCGAGGCGGAGATGAGGATGTCGAGCGCCCGCAGGACCGGGTCGATCGGCCGCGGGTCGCCTTCGGCCGCGGGCGCGACGAGTTCTTCGAGGCCGGGCTCGGGCTCGGGCAGCTCGCTCAGGAAGGCGTTACGGGATGAGGCTCTTCGCGCAATGGTGAGGCTCCGACGGTACCGAGAATGGTCTCGACCCAAAAGGCAGGATCGCGGAGAGTGGGCGTTGCCTCCGAGGTGCGCTTGCGCAGCTCCAAGGCGCGGGGGTCGGTCAGCGGGCGCAGGCGGCCGGAGCGGATCAGCGCTTCGTCGACGCCGCCGAGGCGGCCGCCGTAGGTGGTGTAGACGGGGGTGGCGAGGGCGGCGGCCTCGCGGTTCATCGTCCCCCCGGCGGAGAGGACGAGGTCGGCGAGCGCGACCAGGCTCTGCGCCTCGACGGCGCCGTCGGGGACGATCACCGAGGGCAGCCGCAGGTTGGTGATGAACTCGCGCTGCGCCTGGGTCCGCGGCAGCACCACCGCGTGCACCCCCTCGTCGCGGCCGAGGCGGTCGAGGACCTTGGGGAAGAGCGGGTTCGACTTGCGGTGGTAGAGGGAGACGTCGGGCGGCGGCCGGACGATCACCACCACCCGCTTCTCGTCGACGCCGAGCCGCCGCAGCGCCTCGGCGTCCGGCTCGAAGTCGTAGAGGTAGTACTCCTCCTTCAGCCCCGGATAGGGGAAGTACTTCTCGGGGGTGACGCCGAAGCGGCGCAGGCGCTCCAGCGGCACCGAGTCCGGGAACATCACCCGCCGCGCGAGCCGGCAGCCGATCCGGTGCTGGGTGACCGCGTACTCGTAGTCGTGCATGTTGGCCTCGGGGATGCCGAGCGCCTTGGCGACCAACGCAAGGTCGTTGGAGCCGTGGGCAAGCGCGAGGTCGAAGCCGCGGCCGCGGCCGAACTTCAGCATGCCGCTGCTGCGGGCGGCGAGGCTGGCGGCCTTGCGCCAGCGCGAGGCGCCGCCGTGGCGACCGATCGGCGTGTGCTGCATCCCATGCAGCTCGAGCAGCTGCTGCGTCTGCGCGTAATCGCGCGAGGTCACCTCGACTTCATGCCCTTCGGCTTCGAGGCGCGCGATGACCGGGCGCAGCACGAGGACGTGCGCCGGAGCGCTCATATCGACCCAGACCTTCAAGGGTCTAAACGGCAGCCAGCTCGGCGTAGAGCGGGAAGCGGTCCATCAGGGCGCCGGTGCGCGCCCGCAGGTCCTCTTTGGAGGACTCGAAGTCGGGGCCGAGGGCGGTCGCGATCACCTCGGCGACCTCCCGCAGCTCCTCCTCTCCCATGCCGCGGGTCGTCAGCGCCGGAGTGCCGATGCGCAGGCCCGAGGGGTTCATCGGCGGCCGCGGGTCGAAGGGGATCGCGTTGCGGTTGACGGTGATACCCACCTCCTCGAGCCGGTCCTCGCCGGTCTGGCCGTCGAGGCCGGTCGGGGTGAGGTCGACGAGGACGAGGTGGACGTCGGTGCCGCCGGTGATGACGGGGACCCCGCCCGCTTCCAGGCCAGCCGCCAGCGCCTTGGCGTTGGCGATCGTCTGCCGCTGACGCGCCTTGAACTCCTCGCTCTGGGCAATCTTCAGCGCTACCGCCTTCGCGGCAATGATGTGCATGAGGGGCCCGCCCTGGGTGCCGGGGAAGACGGCGCGGTTGATGTCCGCCTTCAGCTCCTCGGTGCAGAGGATCATGCCGCTGCGGGGCCCGCAGAGCGTCTTGTGGATCGTCGTCGTGTCGACATCGGCATGGGGCACGGGG
>JALYWY010000052.1 GCA_030852475.1 Actinomycetota bacterium
GTTCTTCGACTTCGTCGCGGACGGCGTCGGGGAAGAGGCCGCGGACCTGGCGCAGGAGGTCGAAGCCGGTGCAGTTGATGACGAAGTCGTAGCGCTGCGACATCTCCCCCTTCGCGGGGCTGTCGAATTCGAGCAGGGCCGCGTCGCCGCCGTCGGCGAGGGAGACGTGCGTGGCGCGCCCGGTGACGAAGGAGAGGTGATCGTCGTCGGCGATCCGCTCCAGCACGCTGGAGTCGAAGACGCCCCGGTCGCAGTGCTTGACGAAGTCGCGCCGGGTCTCGAGGTCGAGATGTTCCCATTCGACGTTGTCGGGATCGGCGAAGACGCGGTTCTCGAGGAAGCTCTCGCCGCGACTCAGCGGCAGGGTCGGCGTGTAGATCGTCAGCCGGGCCTGGGGCCGCAGGTCGCGGAGGAAGACCAGGGCGCTGAGGGCGCTCTCGCCGCCGCCGACGATCGCGATCTCCACCGGCTCGTCCTCCGGCACCCGGGTGAACTCCTCGCGGCGACTGTCGCAGTGGAAGACGCGCGACTCGACCTCGGGGTCGTGCGGGAAGTGGCGGTGGACGCCGGGGCCGGTGAGGACGAGGACGCGCCCGCTGTGGCGCTCGGGGTCCTCGGGGCGGCCGCGCTCGGCGACCTCGACCTGCCAGCGGTCGTGGTCCTCGGTGAGCGAGACCTCGGTCACCCTGCCGTCGTAGAGGGCGACCCCCGCCGTCGCCCGTTCCAGCACCCAGCCCAGGTACTCGCCATAGTCGCGGTGCAACACCGAGGGCGAGCCGGAGTTGACCCAGGCGGCGTATTCGTGGCGCTCCATCGCGAACCGCTGCCAGGTCAGCGGCAGCAGCGCGGCGTCGATCGCGTCGCCGAGCTCACCGAACTGGCGCGAGCTCTGGTACGGGAAACCGACGTCCTTGATCGGCGGGATCGCCAGCGGCTCCTCGCCGGAGGTCATCCCGTTGCGACCCAGCCAGGAAGCGGCGGGCTCGGTTTTCTCGATCACGGTCATCGTTATCTCGCCGATGCCGAGGGTGTTGATCACGTGGACCTTGGCGGCGAGCGCGGCGGCCTTGGCGCCGGCGCCGACGATGAGGATGTCGCTGGAGCTCATGCCACCCCCTAGACCGGCGCCAGCGGCCGCAGCCGGGCCGGTTCGGTGTCTCTCGGTTCGGCGATCACCAGTCCCTTCTGGTCGGGGCTGAAGGAGATCGCGCTTTTCCGCGCCCGCTCGCCGCTGCTCTCAACCGCCCGCAGCTCGGTCGTTTCCAGCACGATCCGCAGCACCCGCTTCATCTCCATTTCCGCGTAGCTGGCGGCGAGGCAGCGGCGAACGCCGCCGCCGAAGGGGATCCAGGTGTAGGTGCCGGGCTGCTTGCCGACGAAGCGCTCGGGCAGGAAGCGGTGCGCTTCGGAGTAGTGGCGCTCGTCGCGGTGGATCAGGTGGATGCAGGGCGCGACGACGGTTCCCGCCGGCAGGTCATAGCCACCGAGTCGCATCGGCTCGAGCAGGGTGCGGACGACGACCGGAACCGGCGGCCGCAGCCGCAGCGTCTCCTTCACCACCGCGTCCAGATAACTTCCGTCGCCGCCGAGGATGTCTTCGCGAAGTTTGTGGAGCTTGTCGGGGTTGCGCAGCAGCCGCTCGAAGGTCCAGGCGAGGGTGCTCGAAGTCGGGCCGTCGGAGAGCAGCGTCACCAGTTCGTCGCGCAGGTCCTGGTCGGAGAGCGGCGAGCCGTCCTCGTATTCGGCTTTGACCAGCATCGAGACGACGCCCATCTCGCCGCCTTCGGGGTCGGCCTTGCGCCGCCGCACCTCGGCCATCACCTCGTCCTCGACCGCACCCATCGCCTCGCGGTAGCCGCGGCTGCGGGTCACCCAGCCAGGGCCGAGAGCGGCGAGCATCGCCAGGTTGCGCGGTTCGTTCATCCAGGTGGTCAGCTCGCGCAGCTTCTCCCGCAGCGGCTGCAGTCGCGGCGTCTGGGACGCCGGCCCGAAGACCGCCCGCATGACCACGTCGAGGGTGACGTCCTGCATCCGCGGCCAGAGCACGAACGGCTCGCCGACCGGCCAGCGCGAGATCTCCTGCCGCGCCACCTCGGCCATCATCTCCGAGTCTGCCTGCACGGCTTGGCCGTGGAAGGAGGGCAGCATCAGCTTGCGCCGGGTCATGTGTTCCGGTTCTTCCAGCAGCATCACCGAGCGCGGGCCGAGCAGCGGCCCCAGCAGCGGGTTGGCGGTGGCGACGCCGACCGCCTTCCCGGCGGTGAAGACCTTTTTCACGTCGTCGGGATCGCTGAGGAGGACCCAGTCGCCGTAGTGGCGGATGCGCAGGGTGAAGGTGTCGCC
This sequence comes from Actinomycetota bacterium, assembly GCA_030852475.1. GTDB lineage: Bacteria > Actinomycetota > Thermoleophilia > Solirubrobacterales > 70-9 > VAYN01. The sequence continues at coordinate 2,344 of JALYWY010000052.1, forward strand.
GTAGCGGCGGTGGCACTTCTCCAGCCAGGGCAGCGGGCGCTGGGTCCAGCCGACCGCCTGCAGGGCGCGGGGCATGCGGGGACCGGGAGGCAGCTTGCTCATGCGGCGTCCCTCGTCCCGTTCTTCGCCGCCAGCTGGTCCATCAGCTCGTCCTCGAGCCGGCAGGTGGTGGCGATCAGCAGCTCGAAGAGATCGGAGCTGAACTCCTCCGGCAGGCCCGCCTCCGCCCCGCGCTCGAGGTAGCGCTCGCGGACGATCTTCACCCGCTCCGGCTGCATCATCGGGATCTCGTGCTCGCTCTTGTAAACGGCGACTTCGCGGCAGATCTCGAGGCGCTCGCCGAGCAGCTTCGCGATCTGGTCGTCGATCGTGTCGAGGCGACGGCGGAACGGCTCCAGGCCCTCGGCGCTCATCGCTCGTCACCTCCCAGCAGGCCGGTGGCGAAGGCGTGGCTGCAGGCGGCGAGCTCGTTCAGGGCGTAGCCGCCCTCCTGGATCACGCAGACCGGCAGATCGGACTGCGCCAGCAGACGCCCCACCTCGGCGAAGATCTCCGGCCGGAAGCTCCAGCCGCCGTGCGGGTCGCCGGCGACGGTGTCGTAGCCGAGCGAGACGACCAGGGCGCGGGCGATCTCGGAGAGATCGTGGATCGAATGCGCCACCTCCTGCAAGTAGGTCTCTTCGTCGGGGCTGTCGGCGAAGGCGACCGCCCGTTCCCCGGCGAGCCGCGGCAGCGGCGTCCCCGGCGGCAGGTTGGTGACCGGCGCCGCGTGCAGCGAGTGCAGAGCGGCGATCGGTCCCATCCGCTCGACCAGGGCGGAGGTCCCGTTCGGGTAGTGGAGGTCGAGGTCGACGATCCCGACCGGTTTCATGCCTCCGTCCGAGAGCCGGCGGACCGCCGCGGCGGCGTTGTTGAGGTAGCAGTAGCCGGCGTGGAAGGCGGGCCCGGCGTGGTGCCCCGGCGGCCGGCAGACCGCGTAGGTGAAGCGGGCGCCCCCGAGCAGCCGCTCGGCGGCGGTGATCGAGGTGCGGATGCCCTCCCGCGCGGCGGCGATCAGGCTGGCGCTGACGGGGATGTCGGGCTCGAGGCCGGGGGGCGCGAAGTCCGGCATCACCACCGGCTCCTCGGAGACTTCGGCCAGCGCCCGCAGGTACTCGGCCTCGTGCAGCGCCGCCAGCGTCCGCTCGACCTCCTCGTCGGCGGCGTCGGCGATGACCGGCCCCACGCGCGAGTGGCGGATCAGCCCCGCCCGCAGCTCGTTCAGCCGCATGTTGCTGTCCTGGCCCTCGATCCGACGATCGCCTTCGCGCACCCAGAAGGCGGCGTCGTCGCGGCCCTGCCGCTGCTCGACCATCAGGAGCTCGTCAATCATCGAGCAGCCTCCGCATCCGCGGCCCGAGGTGCTCGAAGCCGTTGCGGCGGTAGAAGGACTCGGTCGAAGCGATCGCCGCGAAGGTCTCGCGCGGGAGGCCGACCTCAAGTCGGCCCACGCCGCGCGCTCGCGCCTGGGACGCGATCGCCTCGACCAGTTCCGCCCCGACACCGCGACTACGCCAGCCCTCATCGACCCAGAGGTCCTGGATCGTCGCGTAGATGCCGGGAACGTGGATTGCCCGCTGCCAGCTGGCGCTCAAGACGCCGACGACCTGTCCGTCGGCCTCCGCGATCAGCACCGAGCCACCCTCCGGGTCTTCCAGGAGGGCGCGGGCCTCAGCTTCAAGTTCGGGACGTGCGGGACAGCGACCGCCGAGCTCGGCGAGCAGGCTCTCGACCGCGATCGCGACCGCCTCCAGATCTGCCGCCTCCGCCTCACGAACCGTGGTTTGGGTCGCCACCGGGTCGGTCACGCGGCCTCCGCGTGGCGGGCGACCGGCTCGAGCTCGACGCTCCAGGCGTCGCCTGCGGCGTCGCTGCCGGTGACGGTCCTGGCGATGGCGGCCATCGGCGCCCTCGCCTTGAGCAGGATCTCGTCGAACTCCTCCACGGGATCCGACTGCATGACGATCGCGCCGCCGGCCCCGATCGTCGTCCGGCCCGGCCGCATCACGATCGTGCGGATGACGATGTTGAGGTCGGTGCTGCCGTCGGCGCCGAAGTAGCCGATCGAGCCGGAGTAGACGCCGCGCGCCTCCTCCTCGAGGTCGTCGATGATCTCCATCGTCCGCTCCTTCGGAGCGCCGGTCATCGAGCCGCCGGGGAAGGTGGCGCGGACGCAGTCGACCGGGCTGTGCTCGTCGTCGAGACGGCCGACGATGGTCGAGACCATCTGGTGCACGGTCGCGTAGGGCTCGATCACCATCAGGTCCGGCACCCGGACGCTCTCGACGTCGCAGACGACCCCGAGGTCGTTGCGCAGGAGGTCGACGATCATCAGGTGCTCGGCGTAGGTCTTTTCGTCTTCTTCGAGGCCCTTGCGCCGGGCCTCGTCCTCGGCCGGATCGTCAACCCGGGAGATCGTCCCCTTGATCGGCCGCGCCATCACCTGGCGCTGGCGGTCGACCGAGAGGAAGCGCTCGGGAGAGGAGCTGACGATCGCGTTCTCGCCGAAGCGCAGGAAGGCCGCAAACGGCGAGGGGTTGCTGCGGCGCAGCTGGCGGTAGAGCTCGAACGGCTCCGGGCTGGCGTCGGTGGAGAACTGGTCGGTGAGGCAGACCTCGTAGGACTCGCCGGCCAGCAGTTCGGCCTGCGACTTGGCGATGTCGGCGAG
>JALYWY010000057.1 GCA_030852475.1 Actinomycetota bacterium
GCTGGCAGGCGGGGCAGGGGCAGCCGGAGACGATCGGGTCGCGGTCGCCGACCCAGCGCCCCTTGCGCAGGTCGAGGCGCCAGCGGGTCTCCGGGCTGGGCGCCAGGGCGACGCCGTGGCGGGCGAGCCGGGTCGGCACGGCGCAGTCGAAGACGTCGAGGCCGAGGGCGATGCCGCCGAGGAGGTCGTCGACCTCGCCGATCCCCAGCAGGTGCTTCGGCGCCTCCTCCGGCAGCAGCGGCGCGGTCAGCGCCAGCACTCCCGCCATCTCCTCCTTGTCGCGGCCGAGGGTGCCGCCGATTGCCAGCCCGTCCACCCCGGCCTCGGAGACGGCTTGCGCCGATTCGCGTCGCAGGTCCTCGTGGGTGCCGCCCTGGACGATCCCGAAGACCGCCTGGCGCCGCGGCCCCTCGCGTTCGTGCCAGGCGAGGCAGCGGTCGAGCCAGCGGTGGGTGCGCTCGGTCGAGCGGGCGGTGTACTCGCGGTTGGCGTGGAACGGGGTGCACTCGTCGAAGACGAGGGCGATGTCGGAGCCGAGCGCCGCCTGCACGCTCATCGAGACCTCCGGCGAGATGAAGAGCTCGGAGCCGTCGCGATAGGACCGGAAGCGCGCCCCCTCCTCAGTGATCTCGACCCGAGAACCCGGCCCACCCCCCGAGCGGCCGCTGCCCTTGACCTCATTGGCGACGCCGCCGTGGGCGAGCGAGAAGACCTGGAAGCCGCCGGAGTCGGTGATGATCGCCCGCTCCCAGCTCATGAACCCGTGCAGCCCGCCTGCGGCGGCGATCCGCTCCGGCCCCGGCGAGACGAAGAGGTGGTAGGTGTTGCCGAGGATCAGCTGGTAGCCGAGCTCGGCCACCTCCGCCGACTCCAGCCCCCGCACCGTCCCCTTCGTCGCCAGCGGGATGAAGGCCGGCGTCTCGATCGGGCCGTGGGCCGTATGGATGACGCCCGCGCGGGCGGCGCCGTCGCGGGCGTCGATCTCGAATCTCAACCGCTGCGGGTCGTTGCGCACGCCCGCAGCGTATGGGGCGCTGCCTAGCTCTCGCTGCCTGCTCCGACGAGCTCGCGATCCTCGGCGCCGCTGTGCTCGATGGTGCGCTGATCCTCACCTGACCGGATCTCGATCCGGGTCGGCTTCCGCTCTGCCGGCTTGGGCATCCGCACCTCGAGCACGCCGCGCTCGAAGCTGGCCTCGATGTTGTCGGCCTCCACTCCCTTCGGCAGCTCCAGCGAGCGCGAGAACCGGCCAAAGGACCGCTCTACCCGGTGGAAGCCCTCGCGCTTCTCCTCGTGCTGGGCCTTGCGCTCGCCGGAGACGGTGAGCACGCCGTCCTTGACCTCGATCTCGATCTCGTCGCGGTCGACGCCCGGCAGGTCCGCGCGCAGGACCAGGCTGTCATCGGTCTCGACCAAATCCATCGGCGGAATCCACCGGCGCGAGCCGTAGCCGTTCGCCACAGCCCCCTCCCGGCGACCGAAGAAGCTGTCGAAGAGCCGGTTCATGTCGCTCTGGAATGCGTCCAGCTCACGAGCCGGATCCCATTTCACGAGTGCCATCTTCATACCTCCTAAGTCCTCTGCCCCACGCCCTCGCTGCGGGGGCTGCTTCTCAAGGATCTTCCTGTCGGAAAGTATGAAATCTAAGTCTCTATATGTCAAGTCTCTAACGAATATCCGCAAATTCGTAAATCGACGGGGGGAGACTTTCTGTCCGCGAGGCCTTTAACCTCTGAAACGTGAAGTCGAGCTTGGAAACTCTCAATAGCCGCACCTCCGACATCCCCTCCGAAGACGACGCGCCACGTCCGATCGTCATGGAGCGTCGGCACTGGTTCGGAAACCGCATTCGCTGGGCGGCTCAGGTCGTCCGCGAGGAGCGGAGGCGCCGGCAACACCGACAGGAGAAGCTGTTCTGACCGCAGCTATTCGGGGGCGACGGGTCCATGACGGAAGACTCGGTGCGCCTCCTCATGCAGGTCTGGATCTCCTGCATTTTCCTTGTCGCTGGGCTTAGCGCCCTGCTCTTTGAACTAGGGGACCCCGCCACGCAAAAACTTGCCGCGGGCTGGATCGGCGCCGTCCTCGGCTACTGGCTGCAGTGAGAGTCGCTCAGGAGTCGAGCAGCGAGCGCCCCGTCATCGCCTCCGGCTGGGGGATGCCGAGCAGGTCGAGGGCGGTGGGGGCGACGTCGGCGAGGATGCCGCCGTCGCGGAGGTCGATTCCCTTGGTGGTGACGATCAGGGGGACCGGGTTGAGCGAGTGGGCGGTGTTGGGGGAGCCGTCGGGCTCGAGCATGTGGTCGCAGTTGCCGTGGTCGGCGGTGACGATGCAGGCGCCGCCTTTGCCGGTGACCGCCTCCACCACCTTGCCGAGCTCGGCGTCGACGGCTTCGACCGCCTTGACGGCGGCGGGGATAACGCCCGTGTGGCCGACCATGTCGGGGTTGGCGAAGTTGATGATCCCGAAGCGGTAGGTGCCGGCTTCCCAGCGGTCGACGAAGGCCTCGGCCGCGGCGGCGGCGCTCATCTCCGGCTTGTGGTCGTAGGTGGGGACGTCACGCGGGGATTCGACCAGGCAGTGCTCCTCCCCCTCCAGCTCCTGCTCGCGGCCGCCGTTGAAGAAGTAGGTGACGTGCGCGTACTTCTCGGTCTCGGCGACGTGGAGCTGGGTCGCCCCGGCATTGGCGATCGTTTCGGCCAGCGTCACCTGCGGCCGCTGCTCTGGGAAGGCGACCGGGTACGGCCAGCCCTTCCGGTACTCGGTCATCGTCGTCAGGTCGAGCGGCGCCGCGCCGGCGCGGGAGAACTCGTCGAAGCCCGGCTCGGCGAGGGCGCGGCTCATCTGCCGGGCGCGGTCGGGGCGGAAGTTGACGAAGATCGCGACGTCGCCTTCGGCGGCGCCGTCGTAGTCGCCGATCACCGTCGGTACGACGAACTCATCAGTGTCGTCGCGCTCGTAGGACTCGGCGATCGCCGCGGCGGAGCTCGGCGCGCGCAGGCCCTCGGCGTGGACGATCGCGTCGTAGGCGAGCTTGGTCCGCTCCCAGCGGGTGTCGCGGTCCATCGCGTAGTAGCGGCCGCTGACGGTGCCGACGCGACCGGCGGCGCGCAGCCAGCGCTCCAGCTCCTCCAGATAGCCCCTGCCGCCGTGCGGGAGCGTGTCGCGGCCGTCGGTGAAGGCGTGGAAGACGACGTCGGGGACGCCCTCCTGCGAAGCGAGCTCGATCGCCGCCTCGATGTGCTCCCAGCCGGAGTGGACGCCGCCGTCGGAGACGAGGCCGAGCAGGTGCAGCCGCCCCCGCGGACTGTTGCGGGCGCGCTCGCAGGCCGCCAGCAGCGCCTCGTTGTCGAAGAAG
>JALYWY010000082.1 GCA_030852475.1 Actinomycetota bacterium
TCGCGCATCTGCGCGTAGGCGTCGTCGAGGTTGGCGGGGGCGGGCTGGGAGAGCACCCTCAGGCCGACCCGGCGCAGGCCGGCGGGGACGTCGCGCGGCACGCTCGCGGGGAGGACGACGAGATCGGGTTCGTAGCCGACGATCGCCTCCACGTTCGGCTGGTAGGAGGAGAGGTCGGTGCTGGGGACCCCGGCGGGGTGGTCGGATTCTTCGTCGACCGCGATCACCTGGTCGCCGGCTCCGATCGCGAAGAGGGTTTCGGTCGCGGAGGGGGAGAGGGAGACGATCCGGGTCGGCCGCTCCTCCCCGTCGTCAGACGCCCCACAGCCGGCGACCGTCAAGAGGAGAGTCGCCACCGTCACCGCCACCGCTGCAAACCTGGATCCCATCTAAAACCTCCGCGAGTTCGACGAAGGGAGGTCAGGCCGAACGGAGGGATCCCGAACGCACCGCCCTTCCTTCGAGGGCCGATCCGTCGGCGCGGGTCAGGCGACCTGGCTTGTCCCCCGAAGGGGCATCGCAGTTGCGGGACAGCTCCGGATTCGCACCGGATTCGCTGGCGTCGCGCCAGCTGGGGGTTATGAGCCCAGCCGTGGCAACCGTAACAGCGGCCTCGGCGTCTCAGTCGCGCGGCGGCGCGGCGGCGCTGCGCAGCGCGCCCGCCGAGGCGACGACGACGAGGCCGATCGCCACCACCTCGACCGCGCTTAGTCCCTGCGAGAGCGCGACGAAGCCGATCGCCGCCGCGACCGCGGGCTCCAGGCTCATCATCACCCCGAAGACCGCCTGCGGCAGCTTCCGCAGCGCCTCGATCTCGGCGGCGTAGGGGATCGCCGTGCTGAGGACGCCGACGCCCACGCCGACCGCGAGGATCTTCGGGTCGAGCAGCTCGCCGCCTCCTTCCGCGAGCCCGAAGGGAGCGACGAGGACGGTCGAGATCACCGCCGCCATCGTCGCCCCGCCCATGCCCGGACCGAGCCGGCCGACCCGGGCGCTCTGGACGATGTAGGCGGCCCAGAAGAGCCCGGCGCTCAGCGCCAGCACCACCCCCAAGGGGTCGATCGAGTTGCCGCCGGTCCCCCCAGAGAGCAGCACGATCCCGGCTGCTGCCAGCACGACCCAGACGACGTCGCGCGGTCGCCGCGAGCCGAAGACGGCGACCCCGAGCGGACCGACGAACTCGAGGGTGACGGTGATCCCCAGCGGCAGCCGGTCCAGGGCGGCATAGAAGAGGAGGTTGACGATGGCAACTGAGACCCCGAGCAGGATCACATCGCGGTGCGGCCACTGCCGCAGCGGCGCCGCCCGCGTCAGCGCCAGTAGCGCCAGAGCGCCGAAGCCGGCGCGAAGGAGGACCGCGCCGGAGGAGCCGATCTCCTCGAACAGGGTCGTCGCCAGCGCCGCCCCGGCCTGGACCGAGACGATCGAGCCCAGCGTCAGCAGCGCCGCCCCGCGGATGCCGGCGCCGGTCGGAGTCGTGGTCGTGGTGCTGACGGCCATCGGGGGATTCTGATCCACCTGTATCCGCCATCCGTAGGTTTAGTCGCGAATGGCGATGCGAAGGGAGAAGGCGGAGCGGCTGGCCGACGAGGAGTTGATGCCCCTGGTCGGTCGCAAGGACCCCGAGGCCTTCGAGGTTATCTACGACCGCCACGGCGGCGCCGCCTACTCGCTCGCCTACCGAGTGGTCGGCGATCGCGCCGCCGCCGAAGAAGTGACCCAGGAGGCCTTCATCTCGGTCTGGCGCAGCGGCGCCCGCTTCGATGCCGCCCGCGGCAGCGTCCGCTCCTGGCTGCTCAGCGTCGTCCGCAACCGGGCGATCGACTTCCTCCGCAGCCGCGCGGGAAAAGCACCGAAGCTGGCTTTCGACGACGAGGCGGTACTCGAGCAGCGGCCGGCGGAGGAGCGGACCGAGGCCGAAGCGCTGCGGCGCGAGACCGCGGCCGAGCTGCGCGGTGCCCTCGGCAAGCTGCCGGGGGAGCAGTCGAAGGTGATCGAGCTCGCGTACTTCGGCGGCTTCACCCACTCGGAAATCGCCGAGATCCTCAGCCTGCCGATGGGAACCGTGAAGGGGAGGATGCGGCTCGGGTTGGAGAAGATCCGTGGTGAGCTTGCGGAGGGACTTGCATGACGACCGCTGACCACAGCCGCTGGAGCGACGACCTGGGCGCCTACCTGCTCGGGGCCCTGGACCCGCGCGAGGCGGCGGACTTCGAGCGTCACCTCGAGGGGTGCGAGCGCTGCCAGGAGGAGCGGCGCTGGCTGGAGCCGGCGCTCCAGGCGCTGCCGGAGTCGGTCGAGCGGCAGGAGCCGCCGCGGCAGCTGCGCGAGGCGCTGATGGCCGAGGTGCGGGAGGACGCACGGGCGCAGGAGCAACTCGCTCCCACCGGGCCCCGGCGGCAGTGGCTGCTGAAGCCGGCGGTCGGCTTCGCCGTCCTCGCCCTGCTGGTCGCGGGCGTCGTCGGCTACCAGGTGGGCAGCGACGGGGGCGACAAGGGAGGTGGCGCCAGCACCATCGTCCGCGAGATCGACGGGATGACGGTGAAGATGATCCAGGAAGGCGCCGCCGGGACCCTTGAGCTGGCGGGTGTGCCCCAGCTGCCCAAAGGCAAGGTCCTGGAGGCTTGGGTGGAACGCGACGGCGAGGTCGAAGCGGTCCCGGCCCTATTCGTCCCGGACCGCCACGGTCACGCCGAGACGACGATCGCCGACATGAGCGGCGTCGAGACGGTGATGGTCACCGAAGAGCCGCGCGGCGGCAGCGAGACGCCGACGAGCGAGCCGATCATGGAAATGAAGGTGCCGAGCTAGCGGCCGTAGCGATCCTGCGAGAGCACCAGCTGCTCCGGGATCGCCGCCCGCGGCGGCGGCGCCGGGTCGGCGCGGACCGAGACCGTCTCGGCGACGCTGCGGCTGACCTCGTGGGCGCCGTCGGCGGCCGCGATCACGACCTTCTCGTCGTCGGAGCTCTCGACCTTGCCTTCCAGGCCCGGATCCAGCCCAGCCGCCTTCAGGTAGTGCAGCAGCTCCTCGGCCTCGTTCTCGAAGCGCAGGACGGTGACGTCGGCGCCGACCTCGACGTCGGCCAGCAGCGAGCCGGTCTCGCGGATGCCCTCGACGATCGGGTGCCCGTGGGGGCAGGTGGTGGCGTCGCCGATCGCCGCCCGCATCCGCTCCTCCAGTACCGGGCTCATCGCGTGCTCGATCCGCTCGGCCTCCTCGTGCACCTCGTCCCAGGGGATGCCGAGGACGTCGGTGAGGAAGCGCTCGATCATCCGGTGGCGGCGGACGATGTAGCTGGCGTGCTCGCGGCCGGACTCGGTGAAGGCGAGCGTCTTGTCGGGATTTCGGGAGACGTAGCCGTCGTCGATCAGCCGGCCGACCATCTCGTGCACGGTGGGAGGCGAGAGCTGCATCGCGCGGGCGATGTTCGCTCCCGTCATCGGCAGTCCGGCCTCCTCCAGCCAGAACATGATCTCGAGGTACTCCTGCTCCGCGACGGTCGCGTTCTCAGACGACACAAGCTCTCCTTCTTCGGGCTCCAAACCAGTTGCGCCCGATATTAGAAGGTCGCCGCAGGCCGCTCAGCGGCGTTCCATCAAAGAGGAGACGACCGCTTCGTAGAAGCCGTCGCCCATGCTGCCCTCCGTGACGGTGACGTTGTCCCAGCTCGCGAGGGCGGCGCGCAGGCCGGCGTCGTGCTCGGGGCCGTTGGCGACGACGAAGAAGCGGCCGACCGCGCTCGCCATCTCGAGGTCCTCGATCGAGTCGCCGACGGCGATGCAGTCAGCCGGGTCGTAGCCGCGGGCGCGGGCGTGGCCGGCGACCGCCGCCGCCTTGCTGACCTGGCGCGGGACCAGGTGGTAGGCGTGGGTGCGGCCCTCGACCGCCGGCATCGGCCGCCCGATCGCGCCGTTGTCGAGCAGCCGCAGGTCGGCGGCGTCGTGCTCGCCCAGCAGCGCGTTCGCCTCGCCGACGTCGACCTTGCCGCGGAAGAGGTGGGAGAGGACGCGGCCGTGGTGCCAGGGCGAGTGGTACTCGAGCCGGCCCTCGAAGCGCTCGAACAGCAGCTTCGGTATCGCCCGCGCGTCGATCTGCTGGTTGATCGTCCCGTCCTCGTTCGGCTCGATCTCAC
>JALYWY010000104.1 GCA_030852475.1 Actinomycetota bacterium
GGTAGCCGCTGTCGCCGGCGCGGTCGAGGCGGCGCTCGATCGCGATCTCGGAGAACTCGGTGGCGGCGCGACCGTCGGAGTTGTCGATCGTGACCTCGACCTCGGCGGCGCGGCGCTGGCCGATCCCCTTGCCGCCGGCGGAGATCACGTCCTGCATCGAGGCGCCGCGGATAGCGCCGGGGCTCTGCTCCCCCAGCGCCCAGAGGACGGCGTCGGTGATGTTGCTCTTGCCGGAGCCGTTGGGGCCGACGATCACGCTCACGCCAGGCGAGAACTCAAGCGTCGTCCGCTCCGGGAACGACTTGAAGCCCTTCATCGAGATCGATCTCAGATACATCTGCGCACTCCTCGCATCGCCCAAAGGCTCCCGGTCGGATCGGACGCGAATGCCGCTCGATTAACCCCCAAGATGCGCCAAAGCCTCCTGGGCGGCGATCTGCTCGGCAGCCTTCTTGCTCCGCCCTGTGCCCGCCCCGACCCTCTCGTCGCCGACGATCGCGACCACCTCGAAGGTTCGCCGGTGCGGGGGACCCGTCGCCGCGACCACCTCATAGGTTACGCGCGCTCCGCGCTGGGCCAAAAGCTCCTGCAAAGCGGACTTGAAATCGATCCGCGTCTCGGAGGCGAGCTCGATCCGGGGTTCGAAGGCCTCCGCCACCGCCGCCGCGGTCCGCTCGAACCCGAAAGCGACGTAACAGGCGCCGATCAGCGCCTCGGTCGCCTCCGGCAGCGGTCGCCCACCGTCGAGCAGCACCTCGGCCGGGATCGCCGCAATCACGTCCTCGGGCTCGTTCTCGCGCAGCATCGCCGGCACCCCGAGCTGGGTCCCGACCTCCGCGCAGGAGACCCCGCTGACCGCCTGGTTGTGGACCTTGGTCAGCCCGCCGGCGGCGAGCTTCTCGAAGTTCTCGTAGACGTGGGTGGCGACGGCGAGGCCCAGCACGCTGTCGCCGAGGAAGGCGAGGCGCTCGAAGGAGTCGACGCGGCGCTCGGTCCAGGAAGAGTGGGTGAGCGCCTGGCGGCGCAGGTCCTCGGGCAGCTCCTCGATCAGCGCGGCGAGCGCGGCGACGGGCGAGTCCGGCTGCGCCGCCACGCTCAGGCGGGCGCGTGCTCGAGCACGAAGCCGACCGCGTCACCCACCGTCTTGATGTGGGTGGCCTGCTCCTCGGTGACGGTGACGCCGTAGCGGTCCTCGAGCTCCATCACCAGCTCGTAGAGGTCGAGCGAATCGGCGTCGAGGTCCTCCTTGAAACGGGTTCCCTCCTCGATCCGGCCGACGTCGACTTCGAGCTCCTCGGCGAGGTGCTCGCGGACCAGGGTGAGGACTTCGTCGCGGTTCATCTACCGCCTCTGTTTATCACGGCCGTCAGCGCTGCCCTCGGCAGCGAGGGCGCCTCGGCCGGCTCCGCCCTCGGCCAGGAGCGCGGCGGTGCGGCCGACGGCGTCGACCTCGGCGCAACGGGCGGCGAGCCGGACGGCGTTGGCGATCCCCTCGGTGCCGGAGCTGCCGTGGCCGACGACGGCGATGCCGCGCAGGCCGAGCAGGATCGCGCCGCCGGTGGTGTCGGGGTGGAGCTCGCGCCGCAGGCCGTTCAGCGCCGGTTTCAGCAGCAGGCCGCCGGCCGCGGCCATCGGGTTGGAGCGGGCGGCGTCGCCGACCGCGGCGGCGACGGTCTTGGCGGTGCCCTCGAGCAGCTTCAGGGAGACGTTGCCGGTGAAGCCGTCGGTGACGACGACGTCGGTCACCGCCGCGGGCAGGCCGCGGCCCTCGACGTTGCCGGCGAAACGGATCCCGGGCGCCTCGCTGAGCAGGCGGTGCGCCTCGACCACCTCCTCGCGCCCCTTGCCGGACTCCTCTCCCACCGTCAGCAGTCCCACCGACGGGTCCTCGACGTCGAGGACGGCGGCGCTGAAGGCGGCGCCGAGGAAGGCGAACTGGACGAGGTGCTGGGCGCGGACCTCGACGTTGGCGCCGACGTCGAGGAAGAGGACGGGTTTGCCGGGAACCGGCAGCTGGACCGCGAGCGCCGGCCGCTGCACGCCCTTGAGGCGGCGCAGGCCGAAGGTGGCGGCGGCCATCGTCGCCCCGGTCGAGCCGCAGCTGACCAGCGCCGCCGAGTTGCCCTCGGCGACGTCGCGGGCGGCGCGGACCACCGAGGCCTCCTTCTTGGCGCGGACCGCCGGCACCGGGTCCTCCTCGTTGGCGATGTGGTCGGCGGTGTCGACGACCTCGATGCCCTCGGCGCGGTCGAGCCCGAGCGCGCGCCGAGGCCCGAAGACGCGGACGCCGATGCCGTCGGCGGCGGCGAGGCGCGCGCCCTCGGCGAGGACGTCGAAACCCTGCTCTGCTCCGAAACCGTCGAGGGCGACCGTCACCGCGCGTCCGCGCGCCACGGCTACTCGGACTCGGCGGTGGTGACCGTCGGGTCTTTGATGCCGCGCTGCTCGACGACCTCGCGGCCGGCGTAGGTGCCGCAGGTCGGGCACACCCGGTGCGGCAGCCGTGGGCTGTGACAGCGCGGGCAGCTGTTCAGGTTCGGCTTGCCGGCCTTGTGCTGGGCGCGGCGCTTGTCGCGGCGGGCGCTGGAAGTTCGCTTCTTGGGGACGGCCATGAGT
>JALYWY010000110.1 GCA_030852475.1 Actinomycetota bacterium
CCTACGCCCTCGGCGGCCTGCTTGCGCTGGCGGGGGTCGTGCTCTCACTCGTCTTCACCGGCTCGGCGATGGCGACGACCGCGATCGGCACGCTGATCCCGATCCTGCGCGACAACGGCGAGCTGAAGACCCGCTTCGGCACCTTCCTGCTGGCGGCCGGCGCCGCCGGCGAGTTCGGACCGATCCTGCTGGTGACCCTGGTGCTCTCGACCACCAACCCGCTCCACGAGGCGGTGATCCTGCTCGCGTTCATCGCCGGGGCGATCGCCTTGGCACTGGTGTCGGTTCGCTACGCCTGGCGTGGCTGGCCGGCGCTGGAAAGGACCTTCGAGGCGAGCAGCCAGCTGGCGGTCCGGGTGACGGTGGTCCTCGTCTTCGGCCTCGTCCTGCTCGCCGGCGAGCTCGGGCTCGACATCCTCCTAGGCGGCTTCGTCGCCGGGATGATCACCCGCCTGGCGCTGCGGGGACAGGAGCTCCACGTCTTCGAGTCGAAGCTGACCGCTGTCGGCTTCGGCTTCTTCGTCCCCTTCTTCTTCGTCACCAGCGGGATCGAGTTCGACCTCGCGGCGCTCGGCTCGGCGGAAGCGATCGCCAAGCTCTTCCTCTTCTTCGGGCTCTTCCTGGTCGTGCGCGGGGCGCCGGCGATGCTGCTTTACCGCGGCTTCCTCAGCGCCCGCGACCGCGCCGCGCTCGCCTTCTACTCCGCCACCGAGCTCCCCCTGGTGGTGGCGATCACGACGATCGCCGTCGACCAGGGCCACATGCACAGCAGCACCGCCGCCGGCCTGGTCGGGGCGGCGATGCTGTCCACCTTGATCTTCCCCTTCGTCGGCATGGCCCTGCGCAAGGGGCGTGGCGCTAGCGGCGAATCAGCTTCAACCGCTTGAACGCGGTCGCCTGAGCCTTCCCGGCTCGCACCCCCTTGAGGACGACGCGCCAGGCTTGCCTTGGCCGCCGTCGTACAATTGCCTCTCCCGGGCGCGTAGCTCAGTGGGAGAGCGCTCGCTTCACACGCGAGAGGTCGCTGGTTCGAAACCAGCCGTGCCCATGACGCCGAATCGAATGGCCGCCTCCGTCTTCGGGTAGCCGACCGACATGTCTCCGCGGTACATCGGTATCGACGTTGGTGGCACTCGCAAGGGATTTCACGGCTGCGCCCTCGAAGGCAGTGCCGTAGTTGAGGGGCCCCTGCGACTTCCGACCCCCGAAGAGGTCGCGACATGGGCGGCAGACCAGAGACCGGCGGTTGTCGCAGTGGACAGTCCTTGCACCCTCGCACCACCGGAAGCGACCAGCCGGGAGGGAGAGCTGGCTCTGAACAAGGAGGTTTGCGGGATCAGGTGGACCCCGGAGCACAAACGACTTGAAGGAAACCCCTACTACGAGTGGATCATCCGGGGTCTCGAGCTTTATTCGGCGCTCCAGGACAAGGTTGGCGCTGAGACGAAGATAATCGAGGTCTTCCCGACCGCTTCTTGGACGGTATGGGTCGGCGAGCGAAACAGCCGGAGTCGAGCCGCCTGGACGAATAAAGCCCTTTCGTCCCTGGGAATCGAACATCTCCCTTCGCGACGGTTGAACCAGGACGACCGAGACGCCGTCGCTGCAGCGGTCACCGCGAGGCAATACGACGAAGGCCGAACCCGGGACTTCAAGCCGATAGTCGTACCAACCGAACGCAGCCCCTGGATGAAGCCCTAGGCCGATGGCCCGCGTCCACATCCTCGAGCGCCAGCAGCGGGTCGAGATCCCGATCGAGCGAGCCTTCGGGTTCTACGGCGACGCTCGCAACCTGGAACGGATCACGCCGCCCTGGCTCGGCTTCGTGGTGACGACGCCGGGGCCGATCGAGATGGGGATCGGGACCTTGATCGAGTATCGGCTGCGGTTGCACCGGGTGCCGGTCAGGTGGCAGACGCGGATCGAGGCGTGGGAACCGCCGCGGCGGTTCGTCGACGCGCAGGTGAAGGGGCCGTACTCGCTCTGGGAGCACACCCACGCCTTCGAGGAGGACGGGCCGGGGGCGACGATCATCCGCGACCGGGTCCGGTACTCGATCCCCTTCGGCCCGTTGGGCGAGCTGGCGAACCGGCTGCTGGTACGCCGCGACCTGCGCCGGATCTTCGACTACCGGCGCGAGGCCGTGGCGCGCGAGCTGGCTACTGCTGCATCACGGCGATGACGTTTCCGAACGGGTCCTCGAACCAGGCGATCTGGGGACCGGGACCGCGGACGATGCCCTTCTCGTCGTGGTCGAAGCCGTCGTAGCGCTGGAAGCTGATTCCGCGCTCGGAGAGTCCTTCGACCGCCGCGTCGATGTCGTCGACCTCGAAGTTGAGCATCGTGTAGCTGGGCGGGGTCATCTCCGGGCTGACGTACATCAGCACGTCATAGCCGTCGCCGAGCCGCAGCCTCGTCACTCCGTGCTCCTCGTCCAGGACCTCGATCTCGAGGCCGAGGGTCCCGCCGTAGAACTCGCGCGCCTCGTCCAGGTCCTTGACCGCGAACCCACTGGTTGCCTTCTTGCCGCCGAGCATCCGTTTTCACTCTAGCGGCGGTTTTCGCCGTCCGCGCTTTTTTTCGCCGGTGCGCCGCTTCTGCTCGAGCCGGCGCTGGCGGGAGGCGCGAGTGGGCTTCGTCGCGCGGCGCCGGCGCTGCACCCGCAGGCCGCCGGCGATCTTCGCCGCCAGCCGCTCCAGCGCCAGGTCGCGGTTGCGGGACTGGCCACGGGCGTCTTGGGCGACGGCGGTGACGACCGGCCCGAGCCGCTCCAGCAGCCGCGCCCGCTGCGCGTCGTCGAGTGCGTCCGAAGCCTCGACGTCGAAGACCGCTTCCACCCGCGAGGCGGTGACGTTGGCGTGCTGGCCGCCGGGGCCGGAGGAGCGGCTGGTCCGCAACTCGATCTCGGCCAGCGGCAGCGTGAGCCGCTCGTTGATCCGCAGGCCGTCGGCCACGGTCAGCCGGCCAGCTCGGGGATGTGGCGCTCGAGGTGCTCGGCGATCGTCTGCCGCACCCAGCGCTGCGTCTCGGCGTCGGCCATCCGGTAGCGGCCGAGCAGCATCTTCTGGTCGTCGAGCGGCAAGCCGGCGATTTCCCAGCGCACCGCCAGACGCTCGAAGAGAACCTCGGAGCGGCGGCGCCAGGCGTCGTCCAGCGAGGCCGCCTCCCCCGCCGGCGGCTCGCCCACCTTGGCGATCGTCCCGGCGCTGAGCGTCTGCCGCAGGGTGAGGACGTTGCCCTCCGGATCCACGTAGTCGACCGTCGGCGCCTTCTCGCGCGGCCGCCGCTGCTTCTTCCGCTTCGCCATCGGCTCGTCTCTAGGCGAGCGCGTCGATCTTCTCGGCCAGCTCGAAGTCGGCCGCCGTCAGACCGCCCTCGGAGTGAGTGGAGATCGCCACCGTCACCGTGTCCCAGGAGACCGAGACGTCGGGGTGGTGGTTCATCTCCTCCGCCGGCTCGACCAGGCTGGAGACGAAGCGAACGCTGCCGACGAAGTCCTCGCGCTTGAAGCTCTTCTGGATCGCCTCGCCGGAGCGCTCCCAGCCGGAGAGGCCCGCCAGCTTCTCCTCGATCTCCGCCTCTTTTAGCAACGCCACGCGCTTATGCTGCCAGGCGGGGAATGACGACGCAAACGACGCAGAAGCCGACGCTCTGGCAGATCGACATCTCGCACTACAGCGAGAAGGTCCGCTGGGCACTCGAGTACAAGGGCATCGACCACCGGCGGCGCTCGCCTCTGCCCGGCTCCCACATCCCGATCGCCCTTGCCCTCACCCGCGGCGGCCAGATCACCCTGCCGGTGCTGACGATCGAAGGCCGCGCGATCGGCGACTCGGCCGAGATCATCGCCGCGCTGGAGGCCAGATACCCCGACCCGCCGCTCTACCCGATCGACGCCGAGGAGCGCGCCCGCGCGATCGAGCTGGAGGAGTGGTTCGACGAGAATCTCGGGCCGCACGCGCGCCTGCTCCCCTTCTATGAGCTGACCCAGGAGCCCGAGCTCTTCGCCGAGGTCGCCGCGGCTTCGGTGCCAGGGCCGCTGGGCAAGGCGAAACCGCTGGTCGGCGCCTACGCCCGCACCTTCACGCGCCTGCGCTGGAACGCCGACAGCGACGAGGACGCCGAGCGCGCCCGCGAGGGGATCGCCATCGCCTTCGACAAGCTCGAGGCCGAGCTGGAGCAGGGCAACGGCGAGTTCCTCGTCGGCGAGCACCTCTCCGTCGCCGACGTCACCGCCGCCTCCCTCTTCTACCCGGTGGTGGCCCCGCCCGAGGGGCCGCTCGATCCGAACCTGCCGAGACCCCCTGCCCTAGAGCGCTTCCGCGAGAGCCTCAGCGACCGCCGCGGCTACAAATGGGTGGAGGAAACCTTCCGCCGTCACCGGCGTCGCTAGAAGTTTCGAAGAATTTACGTTCTCAGACAATATGTTGCATCTCCTTCGTTAGGGTGCAAGCATGCAGACGATGGCCCCGCCCGAAGATGCCTTGAAGGAGCGCTTTGCCCGGATTGACGAACGGTTCGACCGCACCGACGAACGGATCGTCGACGTCGGCAGGCGCGTTACTGAGACGGCAAGGGAAACCGATCGGCGGATCAAAGAAGCGGATCGACGGATCACCGAGGGGAGAGAAGAGACGAACCGCCGCTTCGATGGTTTGTCCTCGGAGATGAAGGCCTTAAGACAAGAGACGACCTCTCTTCATGCCACTGTTCAACGCGGCAACTACACCCTGTTAGCCGCAATGCTCGGCCTGATCGGCACGATCCTCATCAAGGGCGGCTAGCCACCAATCGGGGCCCTGGGGTTCGCCCCCCAGAACACCACCGTTCCGAGCATGCCGATGATGTGGACGGCGACGATGTTGAAGACCATCGATTTGGCGGTGGCGGTGCCGACGCCGACCGGGCCGCCCGAGGCCGTGTAGCCGTAGTAGCAGCCGACCAGCACGATCACGGTCGCCATCGTCATCCCCTTGATCACGCTGAAGATCAGGTCGAGAGGGCTCTGGTACATCCAGAAGATCAATAAGTAGCCGCCTGATGAGACGTCGCCGACCTGGTTGACCACCGAGATGTAGCTGGCGAAGTAGATGATCCCGATCCCGACCACGTAGAGGAACGGAATCGCGATCCACGCTCCCAGCAGGCGGGTCGCGCAGAGGAAGGTCAGCGGCTGGATCCCCATCACCTCGAGCGCGTCGATCTCGTCGGAGATCCGCATCGCCCCGAGCTCGGCGACGATCCCGGTCCCGACCTTTGCCGCGAGGATGTAGCCGAAGGCGTAGGGCAACCCCTCGCGCAGGTCGCAGTAGGCCGAGAAGAGGCCGGCCAGCGACGGCGCCCCGATCGAGCGGTTGAAGTAAGCGCCCTGGAGGCCGCACTGGAGGCCGAGGATGAAGACGAAGGCCCAGATGATCAGGGCCGAGCCGAAAATCAGGATGCCCGCCTGCCGCAGGCCCTCGCCGAAGAATTTGAACACCCGGCCCGAGTAGACCTGTCCTGCGACCTTGAGGCCGAAGCGGCCGATCTCGCCGAAGGAGTCGAGCCAGTTGCGCGGGACCTCGAGCCAGCCGATCACCGGACCGCCTGCAGATCGGGGTTCGTGGCGAGCAGGATCGAGCTGACGACGAACTGAAAGAAGAAGACCGCGACGAGGGAGATCACCACCGCCTGGTTGACGGCGCGGCCGACACCGGCGGCGCCGCCCGAGGCCGTCATCCCTTTGTAGGAGCAGACGATCGCGACGATCGCGCCGAACATCGTGCACATCATCACCGAGGACCAGAGGTCGGTGATCGTGGCGTTGGAGAAGAGCGTCGCGAAGAAGCCGCCGAGCGGCTGGTTGTAGAGAAGCATCGCGGCGATACCGGCGCTGAGACCAGCGGCGATCGCGAAGATGTCGAGCAGGGCGGTGACGATCATCAGCGCCAGGAAGCGCGGGACCACGAGGTTCTTGACCGGGTCGACGCCGAGAACCTGTAGGGCATCGAGCTCCTCGCGGATCTTGCGAGCGCCAAGGTCGGCGGTGATCGCAGTCCCGGCCACCCCCGCCACCACCACCGCGGTGACCAAGGGGGCGATCCAGCGGATCGCGATCACGACGAAGAAACCGCCGAGGCGGTCGAGCGCGCCGAACAGGGAGAGGATCCCGGCGGCCTGCAGTCCGGGAGCTCCGAGGTTCAGCGCGAAGGTGGAGACCATCAGCGGAAACCAGGAGAGCTTGAGGACGAAGAGGAACTGCCAGACCAGCTCCTCGCCATAGGGGTACGGCCGCCTCACCGCCGAGAGCAGCGTTTTGACGGTGAGGATCATCATCACCCCCACCTCTTCGAAGACGTTCTTGACGGGCAGCAGCCCGCGGACTAGCGCGCTGCTCGCCACCGGCTCATCGCCCTCCCCAGCGGGCCGCGGCTCTGCGCCCGCCGCCGCACCTCCTGCTCGCTCTCCTGTTGCGCCTTCGCCAGCTGCGCGATCAGGGTGTCGCGGGTCTGCTCCAGCTCCTCGACCCCGGCCACGTGCGCGACGGCCCGTCGCGGCGCCGTCGGCAGGGGGTCCTTGAGGTGGCCGGTGTAGGTCGCCAGCTCGGCCTCGAGGCGAGCGATCTGCCGCCGTAGCTCCTGCCGCACCTCGAGCACTTCGCTCTCCCCCTCGGGCAGGCCGGTGCTGGCCATCGCGACGATCGCCAGGTCACGCGGACCGATCCCCGCTTCCTCCGCCCGGCGCAAAGCCTCGGAGGCGATCTCTTCCAGCTCCGGCGCCGGCTCGACCCCCTCGGCGACGAAGGTCCCCTGCCCGTGGCGACTGACCACCAGCCCGTCCTTCTCCAACGCCTCGTAGACCGCCCGCACGGTCCCGACGTTGACCCCGGCCCACTCGGCGAGTCGCCGAAAGCTCGGCAGCCGTTCCCCCGCGCCAAGCTCCCCGGTCCTGATCAGCGCCCGCAACCGCCAGCTCAGCTGCAGCCCAACCGGCACCTCGTCGGCGGGATCTATGCGGAAAGGATTCTCCTCAAGCTGTGCCACCAGCTCGCACAGTAGCTTCCACTACTGTGCGAGTCAACTAACACAGGAGTACTTAAGGCGTGAGGACGATCTTCAGCGCTTCACGGTTGTCGTAGACCCGGTAGGCCTCGTCGGCCTGGTCAAGCGACATGTGGTGCGTTACCAGGGGGCTCGGGTCGAGCTTGCCGGCGTCCATCAGGGCGAGCACCCGATCGACGTGCGCGATCACGTTCGCCAGGCCGAGCCGCAGTTGCAGGCCCTTGAGCCAGGCGAGCCCGAGCGGGACCTCGCCCTTGCCC
Source organism: Actinomycetota bacterium (assembly GCA_030852475.1). Classification (GTDB taxonomy): domain Bacteria; phylum Actinomycetota; class Thermoleophilia; order Solirubrobacterales; family 70-9; genus VAYN01. The sequence continues at coordinate 7,301 of JALYWY010000110.1, forward strand.
GCGTAGGCGCCGATCCCGGAGACGGTGCCGGCGTCGCGGGCGAGGCTGATCGCCAGCGCCAGCGGCCCGGGATCGCCAACCGCGTCGACGACGACGTCGACCCCGAGGTCGTCGGTCGCCGCCCGAACGGCCTTCTTCGGATCGTCCTCGGTCAGGTGCAGCGGCGCCGCCCCGAAGCGTTCGGCCATCCGCAGCCGTTCCTCAACCGTGTCGACCGCGAACACCTTCACCGCGCCGCCAGCGAGCGCCGCCTGCACGGCGCAGAGCCCGACAGGGCCGAGGCCCAGCACCGCGACCGTGTCGCCGGCCTGCATCTCCGCGTGGGCGATCGCGTGGTAGCCGGTTCCCATCACGTCACCGGCGAAGAGGGCGACGTCGGCCGACATCCCCTCCGGCACCCGTCGCAGGGTCAGGTTCGCGCGCGGCACCAGCAGCAGCTCCGCCTGGGCGCCCTGCAGGTTGCCGAGATGGGCGCCGTGGCCGAAGGTCTGCTGGTCGCGGCAACGGTGGTAGTCGCCGCGCAGGCAGGAGACGCAGGTCGCGCAGGCGGTGTGGAAGGTGCCGAGGACGCGGTCGCCGACCGCGACCCGCCCGACGTCGTCGCCCGCCGCGACGACGGTGCCGACGAACTCGTGGCCGATCGTGAAGCCCGGCTCGACCGGTACGCGGCCGTGGTAGATGTGGAGGTCGGAGCCGCAGATGCCGCTCGCCTCGACGCGGACCACCACGTCGTCAGGGGCGCCGATCTCGGGATCGGCCTTCTCCTCGATCCGCACCTGCTCCGGTGCCTGGAAAGTGACGGCGCGCATGGGCGCCGAACGCTACTTGACGCCGGCGACCTGGAAGCGGTTCGCCTCGCCGCCGGGGCTGGCGGTCTCTTCGATCCGCGCCTCCAGCGCCAGCTCCTTCTCGAAGTCGGCCGCCTCGCCGTGCTGGAAGGAGACGTCCTTGCCCTCGAGCAGCTCGATGAAGATCTCGACGAAGCGGGCGTCGAGCTGTTTGCCGGCGACGCGGCGGAGCTCGACGATCGCGTCGTAGCTCGACATCGGCGTCCGGTAGGAGTCTCGCGCGGTCATCACGTCGTAGGTGTCGGCGACGGAGATGATCCGCGCCAGCTCTGGGATTTCGTCTCC
>JALYWY010000115.1 GCA_030852475.1 Actinomycetota bacterium
TCTCCGGCGCCCTGGAGGCGCGCAAGATCGCCGAGGAGATGGACGACATCAAGGTGATCGTCGCCGAGGAGGTGAAGACCGCCGAGCAGGGCGAGGTGATCGGCCTCTTCCTCGAGGAGAAGATCCCGAAGGGGCTGACGATGGCGGAGACGATCGCCGAGATCCGCCGCCAGGGCGGGCTCGTCTACGTCCCGCACCCGTTCGACCGCTTCCACTCGGTGCCCGATTACGAGCACCTGCTGGACATGGTCGAGGAGATCGACCTGCTCGAGGTCTTCAACCCGCGGGTGGCGCTGACCTCGTTCAACGAAGAGGCGGTGCGGTTCGCCAGCAAGTACCGGATCGTGCCGGCGGCCGGCTCCGACAGCCATGTCGCCCAGGGCCTCGGCAGCGTGCGGCAGCGGATCCACGACTTCGACGGACCGGCCGAGTTCCTCGAGGCGATGCGGGATGCCGACATCACCCGCAAGCACAAGAACCTCGTCTACGTGCAGACGCTGAAGTTCCTGCAGACGACGGGCCGGCCGAAGGCGCCGAAACGCCGGGTGCCCGACGCGAAACCGGTCAGGGGCGGCCGGCCGCGACGGCGGGCGAGCAAGTCCTGATGCAGACGGACCGTCGCAAAGGAGCCGCGCCTCCCTCGTCAAAGAGTGCTCCGATGCGCAGCATCGACGACGAGATTCGCGAGAAGTACCTGGAGCGGGCGATCCGCGAGCTCAACCAGATGAGCCGCGAAGTCCAAGAGTGCCCGCACTGCCCGCGCGGCAAGCTGATGCCGGTGCTCGGCTCCGGCCACCCGCAGGCCGACATCTTCATGCTCAAGCAGGCGGCGATGGCCTCGGAGATCGAGGAGGGGGTCGCCTTCTACGGCCGCTCCGGCAACGCCCTGATGAAAAGCTTCAAACGGCTCGGGATCGACCCGCTGGCCGTCTACGGCACCCTCTGCGTCAAGTGCCCCACGCCCGAGCCCGACCTGGCCGCCGGCGAGTGCGTCGGCCGCCTGGTCGAAGAGATGGCGATCGTGCAGCCGAAGATCGTCGTCGTGATGGGCGAGCCGGCCCTGCGCATCCTCAACGGCCTCAGCGTCCCCCTCGCCCGCGAGATCGAGCCGCGCGAGGGCGATATCCAGGCCTTCACCCCCACCATCGACGCCCTCTACGTGCCGGACATCGATCTCTCGCTCGACGAAGAAGACGCCAAGCAACGCTTCTGGCGCGCCTTCAAGACCCTGGGCGTCTGGTACGACGACCTGCCGCCGTACTGACGTCGGGCTCGCCCTTAATACCCAAAATTCTCTTGACCGGAGGCCATCTCAGGCATTAGGACCTATTGCGTACCCAAATGTCTGCGCGAAAGCGCAGAGAGAAGGAGAACGCAATGAAGCACCTGAAGATGCTCGGCCTCGCTGCTGTCGCGGCGATGGCCATGGCCGCCTTTGCCGCGAGTAGCGTCTCGGCGACCGCGATCGAGGTCGAGGGACAAACCTGGAACGAATCGGTCGCGATCTCAGCAAGCCTCGCCTCCGGCACGTCGGCGGTCCTGAGCCGCACAGATGGTTCACTCGCCAACACATGCACCGTGTCGGATGTGAAAGGAGACACGGAAAGTCCGTTCACCGGCACCACGGTGACAGGTGCGGTCGACTCGCTGTCCTTCAACAGCTGCACCAGAGCGGTCACCGTGCACAAAGCAGGCACCCTGCACGTTGCCTGGATCGAAGGCACCACAGACGGCACAGTCTCCTCGTCGGGAGCTGAAGTGACAGTCGGGTCACCGTTCGGGACGCTCAACTGCAAAACCGGCTCCGGCGTGGATCTCGGTCGCCTGACAGGAACCGACGGGACGCCGAGCGTCCATGCGGAATTGCATGTCAACGCCGTGCTCAACTGCGGCTTCCTCGTGCCCTCCGCGACGTGGAAAGGCACCTACACGATCACAAGCCCGACATGGCTCGGTGTGGTCAAAGAAGGGGGCGGCGAAGAAGATGGTCATCCGCTGCTCACGACACCTAGAAGTATGCAGTTTGGTACCGGAAGCGAAGAAAAAAGACACTTCGTTCTCGAGACCAAGGGACCCCATTTCATTACCAGTGGACCGAGTTTCGTCACGGAGAAGGTGTTCGACACTCCATGGTCAGGTATGTCGGTCGAATCTATCGCCTGTTTCGTCACGACATATGGACCGCCCTGTACAACGAAAATCATCAGCTCTGCATCAGCTACCGGTAACGGATACCTGAAAATTGAAACGACCTCTGGTCCTAAGTACATACGGATTTGGCATTTCCCTTGAGGAGGATCGGGTGGGCTCTTTGCCTAGGAGAGCCCACCCCGCCTGTTAGGACCCTTTCCGTATCCGAAGTTCTACAAAGCGTAGAGAGGAGAATGTAATGAAGCACTTGAAGACGCTGGGTCTTGCCGCTGTCGCGGCCATGGCCATGACGGCGATTGTTGCGGGCAGCGCCTCGGCGACCGTGCTCGAGGTCGAGGGCTCGACCTGGCAGGAATCGGTCACGATCTCAGCGAGTCTCGCGAGCGGCACTTCCGCTGTCCTCAGCCGCACAGACGGCTCGCTCGCCAACACATGCACCACGTCGTCCGTGGCGGGCAGCACCTCGAGCCCGTTCATCGGCGCCACCGTGACAGGT
>JALYWY010000130.1 GCA_030852475.1 Actinomycetota bacterium
ATTCGTTCACCGCGAAGCCGCGGCCCGAGTACTTGCCGGTGATCAGCAGCTGGGTGCCGGGGGTCAGCTTGCCCGCGACCCAGGGCTGGTTGAACCAGGTGGCGCGAACGTGACCGGTTCCGTCGCCGACTTTGACGCTGACCATGCGCAGGCGGCCTTTGCGGAAGGGGCGGGGCTGGGAGCCCTGGACCTCAACCTGGACCGTCGCCGTTTCGCCCGGCTCCAGAGAGCCCAGCTGCCGGATCCGCAGGTCCCGGTGGCGGCGGGGAACGCGGTAGAGGAGGTCGCCGATCGTGTGGATGCCGGCCTCGGCCGCCGTCTCGGCCGTTTTCGGCCCGATCCCCTTCAGGGCGCTGAGGCTGACCTCGAGAGCGCTCGGGCGGGGCCAGTGGACCGGCGCCCCGAGCAGGTCGCCGTGCTGCAGCTCGGCGGTGCCGGCGAAGGAGCGCACTACTGGGCGGCCAGCAGCCACCACCAGCTCGGCTGTCCCCCCTCGTGGGTCTCGACCTCGACCCCGTCGGGGACGTGGGTTTCGATCTCCGCGAGCGCGATCGGCGCCCCCTCGCCGGCGATCACGGTGACGATCTCGGCGTCGCGGGCCAGATGCTGGAGGGTCCGATCGAGGGTCGAGCCCGCCCCGCCCCAGGCGATGATCTCGCCGTCGGCGAACCCGACCGCGTCGCCCTTCTTGAAGCGGCCCTGGGCGTCGTCGCGCGCGGCCGGGGCAATGCCCCCGGTCGCCAGATCGTCGACCGCCTCCTGCAGGCGCTCCGCGTTCTCCTCCAGCGGCGCCTCGGGGTCGAGCTCGACCAGCGCCAGCAGGCTCGCCTGCTGCGATGTCGCCGGCACCACCCGCGCCGGCTTCTCGGAGAGCTCGCAGGCGCGCTCGGCGGCCATGATCACGTTGGAGGAGCTGGGCAGGACGAGGACTTCGTCGGAGGCGACGCTGTGGATGCCGGCGAGCAGCTCGTAGGTGGAGGGGTTGAGGGTCTCGCCGCCGGGCACGACGTGGGCGCCGAGCTCGCCGAAGAGGCGCTGCAGGCCGTCGCCGGCGGCGACCGCGACGGCGCCGGTGCGGCCGCTCAGCCGGGCGTCGCGTTCGGCCATCTGCTCGCGCATGTCGGCGACGTCGAGGTTGGTCACCTCCCCCACCCCGTCGAACACCGCCACCGCCGCCTCCGGCTCGTCGGTGTGGACGTGGACCTTGAGGGTGACGTCGTCGCCGACGACGAGGACCGAGTCGCCGAGCTTCTCCAGCCGCGGCAGGTACTCGCGGTTGCCGAGCCCCTTGCCGGCGACGATGAAGTTGGTGCAGTAGCGGTAGCGGCTGTCCTCGTGGTGGGGCAGGCTGCGCTTGGGCGGCTCGTGGTGCGCGACCTCGGGCAGCTCTCCCCCGTCGCCGCGCAGGCCGGCGACGACGCCGGCGAGGATGAGGACGAGGCCGTGGCCGCCGGCGTCGACCACCCCGGACTCGCGCAGCGCCTCGAGCTGCTCGGGGGTGCGGGCGACGGCGCGCTCGCCGTCGGCGATCGCGCGCTCCAGCACCTCGGCGAGGACCGCGTCCTGCTCGGCTTCGGTCGCGTCCGGGCCGAGCCGCTGCTTCTCCTTCTCGAGGTGGGCGAGCTGACGGGAGAGCGAGTGGGCCATCTCGCGGAAGACGGTCAGCATCGTCCCCTCGGCCGGGTCGCGGACCGAGTCGTAGGCGGCGTCGGCGGCGCGGGCGAAGGCTGCCGCGACCAGGGTCGGGTCGATCAGCTCCCCGGGGCGGCTGGCGAGCTCCTCGGCGGCGCCGCGGACGATCTGGCTCAGGATCACGCCGGAGTTGCCGCGGGCGCCCATCAGCGCCGCCCGCGCCAGCGCCTGCACGAGCTCGGTGCGGCCGACCTCGTCGACCGATTGGCCGTCGAGCCGGTCGAGCTCTTCCATCACCGCCCGCAACGTCATCGCCATGTTGTCGCCGGTGTCGCCGTCGGCGACCGGGAAGACGTTGAGGTCGTTGACCTCCTGGCGGCGCGCCTCCAGAGAGGCGTAAGCAGAGCTGACTACCCGGCGGAAGCGGGCGATTTGGGGTTCGGGCATCTGCGAAGAATCTATTCCCCGGCCGCGACGTGAGGTTGGTCACGCCTGCCGCCCGAAGTCATTGGTACGGTGCCCGCGCCAATGAGACGCTTTGCCACCTGGATCACCGGCCACCGCAAGACGGTGGTGATCGGCTGGATCGTCGCCTTGGTCGTGATGGGGTTCCTGTCCAACGCGATCGGCGACGACTTCAGCGAAGACTTCAAACTGCCGTCCTCGGATTCGCAGGAAGCGTACGACCTGCTCGAAAACCGCTTTCCCGCGCAATCCGGCGAAACCGCGCAGATCGTCTTCAAGAGCGACGCCGGGGTCGATTCGGCGGCGGTCAAAGCGAAGATGGAGCGGGTCTTCGCCGAGGTCGAAAAGCTCCCCCACGTCAGCGAAGTCGCCAGCCCCTATGTCAAAGGCGGCGCCGCGGCGATCAGCGAAGACGGCAAGATCGCCTACGCGACCGTCCAGTTCGACGTCTTCACGAACGAATTCGCCGACGAAGAAGCGCAGAAGCTGATCGAGGCCGGGCGCGAGGCGGCGGGAGACGGCCTCCAGGTCGAGTTCGGCGGCAGCCCGATTCAGGAAGCCCGGGCCGAAGAAGAAGAAGACAACTCCTTCGCGGTCGGCCTGCTGGCGGCGGTGGTCGTGCTGCTGATCACCTTCGGCTCGGCGGTGGCGATGGGCCTGCCCATCCTCACCGCGTTGTTCGCGCTCGGCGTCGGGCTCAGCTTCGTCGCCCTCGGCACCCATGTCTTCGACACCGCCGAGTTCGCCCCCCAATTGGCGGCGATGATCGGCCTCGGCGTCGGCATCGACTACGCGCTCTTCATCGTCACCCGCTTCCGCAACGGCCTCGACGAGGGCCTGGACAAGCGCGAAGCGGCGATCGCCGCGGCCGATACCGCCGGCCGCGCCGTGTTGTTCGCGGGGATCACGGTGATCATCGCCCTGATGGGCATGCTCCTGCTGGGGCTCAGCTTCCTCTACGGGGTCGCCCTTGCCGCCGCGCTTGCGGTCCTCTTCACGATGATCGCGGCGCTGACCCTGCTGCCGGCGCTGCTCTCGATGATCGGGCACTGGATCAACCGGCTCCGGATCCCGTTCCTCGGCAGAGGCAAGCGCAGCGTCGACGAGGGCGGCTGGTGGTTCCGCTGGAGCCGGCGGATCCAGGCGCGCCCCTGGCTCGCCGCGCTGCTCTCGGGCGGGCTCCTGATCCTGCTCTGCATCCCGGCTCTCTCGTTGCGGCTGGGGACCAACGACGCCGGCACCGATCCGGCCGGTTCGACGACGAAGGAAGCCTACGATCTGCTCGCCGAGGGCTTCGGGGCCGGCTTCAACGGCCCCTTCCAGCTCGTCGCCTCATTGCCGGAAAAAGGCGACGACGCGGCGCTGGTCGAGCTGCGCAAAGAGCTCGAGAACTCCGAAGGGGTCGCCGCGGTCACCGACGTGACCCTCAACCCCGCCGAAAACACCGGCGTCTTCCAGCTCTACCCGACCACCTCGCCGCAGAGCGTCGAGACGACGGAGCTGCTCGACCGCATCCGCGACGACGTGATCCCGCCGGTCGAGGAACGGACCGACGCGCAGGTCCACGTCGGCGGCATCAACGCGGTCTTCGAGGACTTCGGCACCGCGATCACCGAAAAGCTGCCGCTGTTCATCGGCGTCGTCGTCCTCCTCTCCGCCCTGTTGCTGATGATCGTCTTCCGCTCGATACCGGTGGCGCTGAAGGCGATCCTGATGAACCTGCTCTCGATCGGCGCCGCCTTCGGCCTCGTCGTCGCCGTCTTCCAGTGGGGTTGGGGCGCGGAGCTGATCGGCGTCGACGAGACCGGGCCGATCATCTCCTTCCTGCCGATCTTCCTCTTCGCGATCGTCTTCGGGCTCTCGATGGACTACGAGGTCTTCCTGATGTCGCGGATCCACGAGGAGTGGGAGCACCGCAAGGACGCGACCGAAGCCGTCACCCGCGGCCTCGCCCTGACCGGCCGCGTGATCACCGCGGCGGCGGCGATCATGGTCACCGTCTTCGCTTCCTTCATGCTCGGCGAAGACCGGATCATCAAACTCTTCGGCTTCGGCCTCGCGGCGGCCGTCTTCATCGACGCCGTGATCATCCGCTCGGTCCTGGTCCCGGCGATCATGCAGATCCTCGGCGCCCGCGCCTGGTGGTTCCCCGCCTGGCTGGACGGCATCCTGCCGAGGCTCCACGTCGAGCCCGCCGAGGGCGATCCGGCGCCGACCGGCGAGCACCCCGTGGTCAAACCGGCTGCGGCCGAGTCAGACGGCTAGCGCCGCCCCCTCCCGCGAGTCCGCGAAAAACCGCCTATATCGCACCTTTTCGCGGACTCGGCGAACGGGATCGAGACGATCAGAAGGCATCCTGAGGTCGTAGGACCAAGCCAGGGTGTGCCGGCGGCGGAGCGACAGTGCTTTGCACGGCGCGGAGCCGCCGGTGCAGCCTGGCGCCGCGTACTACGGCCTCAGGCGGCCTTGATGACCTTGCCGGCCTTTAGGCAGCGAGTGCACACGTAGGCGCGGAGGGGGCGGCCGTTCTCCTGGATCCGGACCTTCTGGAGGTTCGGATCGAAGCGCCGCTTGGTGGCGACCATCGAGTGGCTTCGGGACTGACCGAACGCCGGTCCCTTGCCGCAGCTGTGGCATACCTTGGCCATAAGGAGCGGAGATGGTACCTGAGTCAGCCCATCTGGCGCTTGAGCAGGGCCATGCGGGCGACGGTGAGGGCGGCGTTGCGGCCTTGATCGCGTTTGTCTCCCCCTGCACGGGCCAGCGCCTGCTCCATCGTGTCGCAGGTGATGACGCCGAAGGCGCAGGGGACGCCGGTCGCCAGCTGCACGTCCTGGATGCCGCGGGCCGACTCGGCGCAGACGAAGTCGTAGTGGTCGGTCTCGCCGCGGATGACGACGCCGAGGCAGGCGACGCCTCCGACCTCCATCCCGCCGCCCTGCTTGGCGTTGTGGCGGCGGACGCCGTCGATGAAGGCGTTGGCGGCGAAGGGCAGCTCGTAGGCGCCGGGGACCGAGTGGTGGGTGACGTTGGCGATCGGCACCCCGGCCAGCTTGAAGCCCGCGTCAGCGCCCTCGAGCAGGCGCAGCGCCAGGTCCTCGTAGAAGCGGCCGACGATGACGGCGAACTGCAGCTCCGCCAGCTTCTCCTTCTCCTTGTCCTGGAACTCCTCCAGGAACGCCCCCGCCTCAGCCATTGCCGTCCTGGGCGCCTTTCCCGTCCCTGGCGTCGCGCTCCTCCTCGTCGTGGATCATTTCCTCGTCGAGGGGGAGCCCCTGGTGGTGCAGCGAGTGACCCATCTTGTCGCGCTTGGCGCGCAGGTAGGCCTCGTTGTGGGCGTTGGGGACCGATTCGATCGGCACCTGCTCGGTGACCGAGAGCCCGTAGCCCTCGAGGCCGACGATCTTTTTCGGGTTGTTGGTGAGGATGCGGATGCTGGTCAGGCCGAGATCGCCGAGGATCTGGGCGCCGATGCCGTAGTCGCGCAGGTCGGCGGGCAGGCCCAGCTTGAGATTGGCCTCGACGGTGTCGGCCCCTTCCTCCTGCAGCTTGTAGGCCTTCAGCTTGTTGAGCAGGCCGATCCCGCGCCCCTCCTGGGAGAGGTAGAGGAGGACGCCGCGCCCCTCGCGCTCGATCATCGAGAGCGCCGCTTCAAGCTGTTCGCCGCAGTCGCAGCGCATGCTGTGGAAGACGTCGCCGGTGAGGCACTCGCTGTGGACGCGGACCAGCACGTCCTCCTCGCCGTCGACCTCGCCCTTGACCATCGCCACGTGATGTTTGTCGTCGACCAGCGAGCGGTAGCCGACGGCCTGGAAGTCGCCGAAGGCGGTCGGCAGCGCGGTGCCGACCACGCGCTCGACCAGCTTCTCGGTCCGCCGCCGGTAGGCGATCAGCTCGGCGACCGTGATCATCTTCAGGCCGTGCTTTTCGCAGTACGGGATCAGGTCCGGGACCCGGGCCATCGTCCCGTCGTCGTTCATCACCTCGCAGATCACGCCGGCGGGCGTGAGGCCGGCGAGGCGGGCGAGGTCGACGCTGGCCTCGGTGTGGCCGGTGCGCTCCAGCACGCCACCGTCTTTGGCCCGCAGCGGGAACATGTGGCCGGGGACGACGATGTCGCGCGGTCCCGATTCGGGGTCGATCGCGACCTGGATCGTGTGGGCGCGGTCGTGGGCGGAGATGCCGGTGCTGACGCCGCCGGCCGCCTCGATCGAGACCGTGAAGGCGGTCTCCAGCGGCGCCTCGTTCTTCGCCGTCATCAGGTTGAGGCCGAGCCGTTCGCAGCGCTTCGCGGTCAGCGCCAGGCAGATCAGCCCGCGCGCCTCCTTGGCCATGAAGTTGATCGCCTCGGGGGTGGCGAACTGGGCGGCCATCACCAGGTCGCCCTCGTTCTCGCGGTCCTCGCCGTCGCAGACGACGACCATGCGGCCGGCGCGGATCTCCTCGATCGCTTCCTCGATCGTCGCGAACGGGCTCCTACCCGCCTCCGCCGCCTGCTCTTTTTTCTCGGTCTCGGCCATCTGGCTCACGCCTGCTCCTTTCCGGCGAATGGTGCCACCAAACGCTCCACGTACTTGGCGACTACGTCACACTCGACGTTGATCTTGCTCCCGGGCTCGAGCGAGCCCAGGTTGGTCCGCTCCAAGGTCTCGGGGATCAGGGACACCTCGGCCCAGGAGTCTCCCAACTCGGCGACGGTGAGGCTGACCCCGCTGAGGGTGATCGAGCCTTTGTCCACGACATAGCGGAGGAGCTGGACAGGGAGATCGACCCGGATGCGCCTGGCGAAACCGTCGTCCTCGACGGAGACGACGGTGCCGACGCCGTCGACGTGCCCTTGGACGATGTGGCCGCCGAGGCGGTCGCCCGCCTTCATGGCGAGCTCGAGATTGACACGGCCGCCTTGCTCCACGCCACCGAGGGCGGTCACGTCCAAGGTCTGGTTCATGGCTTCGGTCTCGAAGGTGCCATCACCGACCGCAGTGGCAGTGAGACAGCAGCCGTTGACGGCGATGGAATCGCCGAGTGCGAGTTCGCCAGCAAGGCGAGAAGCGATCCGCAGCCGTGCGCCGTCCTCTCCGCGCTCAAGCGATTCGACGGTCCCGAGGTCTTCGATCAGTCCGGTGAACATCACCACTCCTTGAAGCGGGCCGTGATCAGGGCATCGTCGCCGATGGCTTCGGTTGACGACCACAAGGCGGCTAGGCGCGCGGGTCCTGTCTCCGATCGGGGGCTCTCCCTACCGGGAGAGTCCTCCCGATCGTCGCTACCCACGCGAGGAGCCGGATCTGGTTGACGACCTAGAAGCATGGGGGCGATGAAGGTACGGGATTCGTCGATCAGGTCGGAGGAGAGGAAGGATGAGGCGAGGGTCTTGCCGCCCTCCAGGAAGAGGCTGGTGACCTCACGGCGTCCCAGCTCTCGGAGGGCCGATTCGATGTCGGTGGCGACGATGGGCTCGGCACCGGCGTCCTGGAGGGCGCTGACGCGGTCGCTGGGAGCGTCGGGGGCGATGACGACGAGCACCGGGGCCTGGTCGAGGGTCTTCAGCAACTGGCTGTCCAGCGGCAGGCGGGCCTGGGAGTCGAAGACGACGCGTTTGGGCTGGCGGGCGCCTTCGATGCGGGCGGTGAGCAGGGGGTCGTCGGCCAAAGCGGTGCCGATGCCTACGACGATCGCGTCGGATTCGGAGCGCCACTCGTGGACCAGCTCGCGGCTCTCGGGCCCCGAGATCCAGGGCGAGTCGTCTGGGTGCGTGGTGGTCTGGCCGTCGAGGGACATCGCCATCTTCAGGATCACCAGCGGCAGGCCGGTGCGGGCGTGTTTGCGGAAGGGCTGGTTGAGACGGCGTGCCGCCGTCGCCTCGGCGCCGGAGGCGAAAGCGACATCGACGCCACCGTCGCGGAGGATGCCGGGGCCGCGCCCAGCGGCCTTTTCGCTGGGGTCGTCGGAGGCGATCACCACGCGGCCGATCCCGGCCTCGAGGATCGCCTCGACGCAGGGGGGCTGACGTCCATGGTGGGCGCAGGGCTCGAGGGTCACGTACATCGTCGCCCCGGCCGGGTCCTCCCCGCGCCCGCGACAATCGGCCAGGGCCGCCCGCTCTGCGTGCAGACCACCGAGCTCGGCGTGGAAGCCCTCGCCGAGGATTCGACCGTCCCGCACTACCACCGCGCCGACCAAGGGATTCGGGCTGACTCGGCCCCTACCCTCATCGGCAAGTGTCAGCGCGCGTTGCAGGAAGTCTTTATCGGTGGTTGATTGACTCGTCAATCGGTCAGATCTTAATACGCTGAGCCGCCACCCCATGAAGCTGATCATCCAGATTCCCTGCCTCAACGAGGAGGCGACGCTGCCGGCGACGATCGCCGACCTGCCGCGCGAGATCGCCGGCATCGACGAGATCGAGCTGCTGGTGATCGACGACGGCAGCACCGATCGCACCGTCGAGGTGGCGCGCGAGTGCGGGGTCGAGCACATCGTCCGCCTCACCAACAACAAGGGCCTCGCCGCCGGTTTCCAGGCGGGGCTGGACGCGTGCCTGAAACTCGGCGCCGACGTCGTCGTCAACACCGACGCCGACAACCAGTACCGCGGCTCCGACGTGCCGAAGCTGGTGGCGCCGATCGTCGCCGGCGAGGCCGACATGGTCGTCGGCGACCGCCAGGTCTCCCAGATCGACCACTTCTCCGGCTCCAAAAAGGGCCTGCAGCGGCTCGGCAGCTGGGTCGTGCGGCGCCTCTCCGGGACCGAAGTCACCGACGCCACCTCCGGCTTCCGCGCCTACAACCGCGAGGCCGCCCTGCAGCTGCTGGTCGTCGACAACTTCACCTACACGCTGGAGAGCCTGATCCAGGCCGGGAAGATGATGGTCGCCGTCGACGAGGTGCCGATCGGGACCAACCCGAAGACGCGCGAGTCCCGCCTCTTCGCCACGACCGGCGCCTACGTGCGCCGCAACGCGCCGGCGATCCTCCGCATCTACGCCCGCTACGAGCCGCTGCGCGCCTTCGCCACCGCCGGCCTGGTCGTGCTCCTGCTCGCGATCGCCGCCTGGATGCCGTTCCTGCTCGACTGGATCCTCAACGGCGACAGCGACGGCCACGTGCAGTCGCTGATCCTCGGCGCGGTCCTCTTCATCGCCGCGATGCAGCTGTTCGCCCTCGGCGTCCTCGGCGACCTGCTCGCCGGCCAGCGGGTGATGACCCAGCGCGTCTTCGAGCGGGTGCGGCGGGTCGAGCTGGCGCTCGGGGTCGAGCCCTCCCACTACGAGCCCGGCCGGAAAGTCGCCGGCCGCGAGAGCGCCGAGTGAGCCGCCAGCGGCCCGGCGGCAAAGAGGCAAGCGCCGGCGAATACGGGAAAACCGCAGGCTTCCTCGCGATCGGGGTCGGCCTCACCGGGCTGATCACCTACGCCTACTTCCTGATCGCCTCCCACACCCTCTCCAAACCCGACTACGGGCAGATCACCGTGCTGTGGTCGGCGGTCTTCATCACGATCTCGACCCTCTACCGGCCGGTCGAACAACTGCTCAGCCGCCACGTCTCCGAGCGACTGGCCAAAGGCGAACCGCTGAACCAGCCGATGCGGGTCGCCTCGACGATCCAGATCGGGCTGGCGCTGACCTTCGCGGTGATCGCCCTGGTCCTCCGCGGGCCGATCCAGGACGACCTGCTGGAAGGGAACGAAACGCTCTACTGGGTCTTCTTCGGCGCCGTCGTCTTCTACGCCGCCAGCTACTTCGCCCGCGGCTTCCTCGCCGGCCAGCGGACCTTCGGCCTGTTCACGGCGATGATCCTCTCCGAGTCGGTCTTCCGCACCCTCTTCGCGGTCCTGGTCGCGATCGGCCTGCTCAGCGGCCAGTCCTGGGTCGCGATCGGGATCGTCGCCGCGCCGAGCCTCTCGCTGATGGTCGTGCCCTTCGCCCTCGCCCGGCGGGCGAGGAAGGAGCAGGCGAAAGCGCAGGTCGCGGACAAACAAGAGGACTTCACGATGAAAGAGGGCGGCGGGTTCGCCGCGGCGGTGCTGGTGATCATGTTCAGCGAACAGGCCTTCCTCAACGCCGGCCCGCTGGTGATCCGCGGGCTCGAGGGGGCCGCCGCCGCCGGCTTCATCTTCAACGTGCTGATGATCGCGCGGGCGCCGCTGCAGCTCTTCCAGGCGGTCTCGACCAGCATCCTCCCCCACCTCACCAGCCTCCACACCTCGACCGCCCCCGACAGCGAGCGCGAATTCCACCGCTCGGTCCGCGGCGTCCTCCTCGGCGTCGCCGCCTTCGCCACCTTCACCGCGATCGTCGTCCTGATCGCCGGGCCGAAGCTGATGCAGCTCGCCTTCAGCGCCAAGTTCGAGTACGACCGGCCCGACCTGCTGCTGGTGACGCTGGGGATGGGCCTCTACCTCGGCTCGGTCACGCTCAACCAGGCCTGCATCGCCCAGGGCCAGGTGCGGCGGGCGGCGGTGCGCTGGTTCGCCTGCGCCGCCTTCTTCATCCTCTGGTGCTTCCTGCCGATCGTCGGCGACGAGTTCCGCCGCGTCGAGATCGGCTTCGCGCTGACCGCGGGGGTGCTCTTCGCCCTCCTCTACCTCGTCTACCGCTACCCGCACGGGCGCGAGGAGGACATCCCGCGCGAAGGCTCGACCGAGGAACTCGAGCTGCGGCTCGCCTCGATCGACGAGAACACCTAGTTAGGGTCAACGGGCGATGGGTGAGCACGACGCCGAGCTGATCCTGATCGCCGGGGTCTTGCTGTCCGCGGGAATCGTCGGGGCGCTGCTGGCCGACCGGATCCGGGTCCCGGGCCTGCTGCTGTTCCTCGTCCTGGGGATGGTCGCCGGTTCCGAGGGGATCGGCGGGATCGAGTTCGACGACGCCGAACTGGCGCGGACGCTGGGGACGATCGCGCTGGTCCTGATCCTCTTCGAGGGCGGGCTGACCGCGGGCTGGAAGGAGATCCGGCCGGTACTTGGGACGGCTGCCTCATTGGCGACCGTGGGGACGGTGGTCACGGCGGTTATCGCCGGCTTCGCCGCCAAGTTCCTCTTCGACCTGACGACGCTGGAAGGGATGCTGGTCGGCGCCGCGATCGCCGCGACCGACTCGGCGGCGATCTTCGCCGTCCTGCGGCGCTCGACCCTGGAGAAGCGACTGGCGCGCTCGCTCGAGGGCGAGTCCGGGATGAACGACCCGGTGGCGCTGCTGCTGGTGATCGGGTTCATCGAATGGATCCAGGAGCCCGGCTATGGACTGGCCGACATGGCGGGTCTGCTCGTGCTGAAACTCGCCCTCGGAGCCGCGATCGGAGTTGCCCTCGGATGGGCGGCGGTGAGGGCCCTCGACCGCATCCAGCTGCCGAGCGACGGCATCTACCCGGTGGCGACGATCGCGATCGCCGGCCTCGCCTACGGGCTGGCCGAGGTCGCCCACGGATCCGGCTTCCTCGCCGTCTACCTCACCGCCCTCGCCCTCGGCTCGGCCCGCATCCCCGCCCGCCGCACCGTCGTCGCCTTCCACCAGGGGCTCGGCTGGGTCGCGCAGATCTCGCTCTTCATCCTGCTCGGGCTGCTGGTCTTTCCCTCCAGCCTCGACCAGGTCGCCTTCGAGGCGCTGGCGCTCTCGGCGGTGCTGATCCTCCTCGCCCGACCGGTTGCCGCCTTCGTCGCCACCGCCTTCTCGCCGCTGAACGCGAAAGAGCGGTTGATGCTGGGCTGGGCCGGCCTGCGCGGCGCCACCCCGATCTGGCTCGCGACCTTTGCCGTCGTCGCGGGAGTCGGCGCCGGCAACGAACTGTTCGCGATCGTCTTCTTCGTCGTCGTCAGCTCGACCCTGGTCCAGGGCGCGAGCTTCGAGCCGCTGGCGCAGCGGCTGGGGCTGACGACCGACGAACCGGCGCTGCCGCGGCGGCTGCTGGAGTCCGGGCGGATCCGCCGCATGGGCGGCGACGTGATCTCCTACCGGCTGCCGGAGGGAGCGGCGGCGGCCGGCCACCCCGTCCGCGACCTGGAGCTGCCC
>JALYWY010000152.1 GCA_030852475.1 Actinomycetota bacterium
AACCCACCCAGGCCGACAAGCCGGAGCCGGCGGGCGAGCGCGTCAGCGGCGAACTGCTGAGCACGACCGCGCCGCCGCCCGAGCCGCAGGCCCAGCAGCCCGGCGCCCGCGCCGGCAGCCCGGACGGAGAGGGCGGCGGCCCCGCCCTGCATGACGCCGCCCTTGGCCTGGCGATCACCCTGGGGCTGATGGGCGCCGGGGCGCTGACCGAGGCAAGGAGATTCCTGCGATGAACGTCGAGCAGATCCTCTTCGAGGTCTCCGAAGCGCTGCGGGTGCCGGTCCTGGTCCTCGCCTTGGTGGCGCTGGCGGTCGCGATCGTCGAAGGCGGGGCGCTGATGATGGAGCTGCGGCGGCGGCGCGGCCGCAGTCTCTGGCGGCTCGATCACGCGATCGCCGAGTGCGAGGCGAGGCTGGCCGCGGGACAGCGGGCCGAGGCCGTCGTGGCGCTGCTTCCGATCGCGCGCAACCCGGCGATGGAAGAGGTGCTGGGGGACATCGTCGCCCTCACCGGCCAACCGGCGGCCGAGGCCCGGATCGCCAAGCAGCTGGCCGAGTACGACTACCGCTCGCTGCGGCGCCTCGAGCGCACCCGCATCCTCGTCCGCATGGGCCCGGCGCTGGGGCTGATGGGAACCCTGATCCCGCTCTCGCCGGCCTTGGCGGGGCTGGCCGACGGCGACGTGGCGACGTTGACCGAGAACCTCCGCGTCGCCTTCGGCGTCACCGTCGCCGGCCTCCTCGTCGGCGCGGTCGCCTTCGCGATCTCCCTGGTCCGTGACCGCCTCTACGCCCAGGACTACTCCGACGTCGAGTACGTGGCCGCTCGCCTCGCTCCGGCGGCGACCAACGGGGCAGTCGCGCCGCACAGCCACTGGGCGGTGGCCCCGTGAAAGTCACCGCCCGGGCCCGCAGCCGCGACGACCGCGCCGGAGACCCGCTCGACGGCTTGGTCAATCTCTTCGACCTCGGGATCGTCCTCTCGGTCGCCTTCCTGCTGGCGGCGCTCTCTTCGCTCGACCTGACCTCGGCGCTGACGGAGCAAGCCCAACCCAAAACGGAGGCGAAACGCTCCGGCAACCCGATCGTGGCCAGGCGCGATCAGCAGGTGAAACCGCTAGAGCTCAAACCTGGCGAGCGGGTGGTCGGCAGAGGAGAACCCGTGGGCACCGTCTACAGGCTCGCCGACGGGCGCACCGTGATCGTGCGTGAGCCTAAACCTTAACTAGAGCCTTAGGCAGCGACCGTGAGATTGCGCTCCTGGGACCTTGCTCCTTCGGAGACGGGCAGACGGTAGAAGTGCTCGGTGGCGCCGCGCACCTGGCGCTCCCGCACCAGTTCGATCAGGCCTGCTTTGGCCAGCTCGGTGACGTGGTAGTTCGTGTTGCTGAGGGGGATCTGCAGCTCACGGCTGAGATCGCTGGGCGACAGGACCCGGCCGCCGTCTATACCAAGGATTTCGAGGATCGAAACCCGCAGGGGATGGGCAGTCGCTCGAGCCAGTCGCTCCCAGTTGACCGGAACCGATGGGCCATTGGAACGCGCATCCTGCGCGTTGTTTGCAGCGGAATTGCCGTTTACAGAGGGGTTTGGGGGGGAATGTCCGTTTTGGGTTGGCATGTAAGGATATTACCCAAAATTATTGACTCAAGTCATTATTTCTGGGTAGGTTATTCGTTGAGAAGGCTTTTTGGGGAAGTTTTAGGAGGAGGGAATTTGATGCGGAGTCGCGCTGTCGCTTCGATTTTGTCGCTGTCCGTGGTGCTCGTGCTGGGGCTGGCGCCGGCGGCGATTGCCGGCGGGACCGAAGAAGTGATCGCGCCCAGCGACCCGCACAACCCCAAAGTCGACTCCGGCTGGCAGGCAGGGACCTGCCACACCGAAGCGCCTGACCCCGGGGCCACCGGGGCGAAAGTCTGCTCGGTGGAGACGCCCGAATGGTTCTTCGAAGGGGCCGCCGGTCATCCCCGCTACGGCTTCACCCAGTTCATCGTCAAACACAAAAAAGAGACCGTCGGGCCGGTGACTACCCAGAAACCGGAAGCGGAACTGGCCCGGATCCGGGTCGACCTGCCGGTCGGCCTCAACGTCAACCCGGGCGCGACCGAACGCTGCCCGCTCACCACCTTCGAGTCCAACCCGGCCTCCTGCCCCTTGGAGTCGAACGTCGGCGACAGCTACGTCACCGCCGCCGACCCGCTGCTCGGAGGCTCGCTGTCCCTCCACGCCGAGGTCTACAACGTCGTCCCGGTCGAAGGGGAGAGCGCCCGGTTCGGGCTCAACCTGGCCGGCAACAACGTCTATCTCGAGGGGGACGCCGACTGGTCCGGCAACTACCACGAGGGCTTCACCATCGAGGTGCCGGCCGTCCTGTCGGAGGACCTCGGTGGGCTCCTGGGCAGCGACAGCGGCTTCATCCTGAAAAACCGCCTGGTCTTCAACGGCCAGGCCGGGGACGGCACCTTCATCACCACCCCCAGCACCTGCCTCGGCGAAGCCTTCACCGAATCCGGCAGCATCTACTCCACCTACCTGCTCGCCGGTTCCTACGAGCAGTTCGCAAGCCCCGGCTACGTCTGGCCGCAGAGCGCCGAACCGCCGCTCGAATCGCCGATCCCCCCGGGCACCTCGCCCAAAGGCTGCGAGTCGATTCCCTACGACCCCTCGCTCACGGTCGATCCCGGGACCTCGGACGTGAACTCGCCGGCCGGGGCGACGGTCGACATCGACATCCCCCATCTCGAGCTGGCGGAGAGCGAGCAGCAGACCTCGACGACGAAAGAATCGAAGGTGACGCTGCCGCTGGGGATGGGCCTCAACCCATCGGCCGCCAACGGCCTGCAGGTCTGCACCGACGAGCAGTTCGGCAAGGGCACCAGGAACCCGGTCACCTGTCCGGCCGAGTCGCGAGTCGGATCGGTGACGATCGACTCGCCGGCATTGCCGACGAAAGATGACGGCGAAGAGGAAGAGGCCGAGGGGCCCGCGCTCCAGGGCTCGGTCTACGTCGGCAAACAGCTGAGCCGCGACCCGACCTCCGGGAACCTGTACCGGATCTTCATCAACGCGGTTTCCCAGCGCTACGGGATCGACGTCCGCCTGATCGGGAAGGTGAGCGCCGATCCCGTGACGGGGCAGCTGACCACGACGATCTCCGACACCCCCCAGTCTCAGGTCGAGAACTTCGAGGTGAAGCTGGACGGCGGGGCGCGCGCGGTCCTCAGCAGTCCCCCGACCTGCGGTCCCAACCAGGCGGATGCGGTGATGATCCCGTGGTCGGAGCCGTGGGCGAACAACACCGCCTTCCCCGCGGACAGCTTCGATCAGACGAGCTTCCCCGGCGGAGGCCCCTGCCCGAAAACGATGGCGCAGCGGCCCTTCGCGCCTTCCTTCGGCGCTGCTCCCGCGAGCGCCAAAGCCGGCGCCTTCAGCCCGCTGACGATCCGGATCAACCGCGGCGACGGCCAGCAGGAGCTGAAAGGGACCGACGTCCTGCTGCCGCCGGGGATGACCGGCAGCCTGCGCGGCATCCCCTACTGCCCCGAGGGCGCGCTTGTCGCCGCGGCCGGACGGGGTGGCGAGGAAGAGAAAGCGAGCTCCAGCTGTCCCGCCGCCAGCCAGGTCGGCAGCGCCACCGTCGCCGCCGGCACCGGCCCCTCGCCCCTGAGCATCGCCGGCAAGGTCTTCCTCTCAGGCCCCTACAAAGGGGCCCCTCTCTCCCTGGCAGTGGTCACCCCCGCCACGGCCGGGCCGTTCGATCTCGGCACGGTCGTGGTGAGGGTGGCTCTGTTCGTCGATCCCGAGACGGCGCAGATCCGGGCGCTCTCCGACCCGATCCCGCACGTTTTCGGCGGCACCCTGCTCAGCGTCCGCTCGGTCGACCTGAAGATGGACCGGCCCAACTTCACCCTCAACCCGACCAGCTGCGACCCCCTCGCCACTACGGGGGCGCTCAACGGCGGCGGTGCCAACCCGACCAGCCCGGCGGCCTTCAGCGCCTTCGGCATCAGCGCCCCGTTCCAGACCAGCAATTGCGGCGCGCTCAAATTCCGCCCCAAGCTCTTCACCAAGCTGATCGGCAGCCGCAAGAAAATGCGGCGCAACGGCCACCCCGCCTTCCGCGCGGTGCTCGTCGCCCGCCGGGGGGACGCCAACATCAAGCGGGCGTCGCTGACGCTGCCGCGCTCGCAGTTCCTCGACCAGAGCCACATCGGCACGATCTGCACCCGTGTCCAGCTTGCCGCGCAGGCCTGCCCGCGCCGCTCCGTCTACGGCAACGCCGAAGCGATATCGCCGCTGTTGGACGAGCCCCTGAAAGGGCCGGTCTACCTGACCTCCTCGGACAACGAACTGCCGGATCTGCTGGCCGACCTCAAGGGTCAAGTCAACGTCCGGCTGCGCGGCGTCATCTCTTCCCAGAACCGGCGGATGAAGACCGTCTTCCCCTCGGTGCCCGACGTGCCGGTGAGCAAATTCGTGCTGAGGATGAAGGGCGGGAAGAAAGGCCTGCTGGTCAACTCGCAGGACCTCTGCGGCCGCAAGAACCACTCCATCCTCAAGTTCAAAGCGCAGAACGGCAAGAAGCTGCGGGTGAAAAAACTGCCGCTGCGGACCACCGGCTGCAAAGGGCGCAAAGGCGGCAAACGCAAATAAGGCTGCCCGGCAGGAGGGGGAGGGCGCCCCTCCCCCTCCGCGATTAGCGGCCTGTCAAATTGGGTACCGGCCTGCCAGGTGAGGAAGCCAGTCGCGCAAATCTTCATGTTCGCGGTCGTGCTCGCGAGCCTGTTCGCCCCCACGGCGCAGGCCGGGGAAGTCGTGTTCGCGCCGCAGAACAACCCGCCCGACAAAGAAGACGGGTGGCAGGCGGGGACCTGTGCGACGCCGACCTGCGCCCCCGACAGCGAGAGCTTCGAGTTCTACGAAACCGCCGCCGGCCATCCCCCGTTCGGGATCACGCAGTTCATCGTCAAGCACAAAACGGAACTGCTCCACAAAGAACCGGAAGTCAACATGAAGACCCTGCGGGTCGACCTGCCTGTCGGCCTCAGCGTCAACCCGGGGGCGACCCCGCAATGCGAGGCGGAGCGGCCCAAAGACTGCCCGCTGAACACGAAAGTCGGCGAAAGCGTCGTCATCGTCTCGCCGGAAATCCCGCTGCTGGGCCCGCCGATCCCGGTCGTGGCTCCCGTCTACAACCTGAAACCGAAATTCGGCCAGCCCGCGCGGTTCGGCTTCACCGTCGAAGCGATTCCCGGGATCCCGATCGTGCCGCCGAGCGACATCTACCTCGAAGCGGACGTCGCCTGGGAGTCCGACTTCCACGAGGGCTTCACGATCCAGGTGCCCAAGGTCCCGGCGGTGAAACTGCTCCAGAACCGGCTCATCTTCAACGGCCGCGCCAGTGCTTCCGGGGGGACGGGGTACTTCCTCACCACGCCCAGCACCTGCTTCGACCCCACCCAGCCCGCCACCGAACACACCTACTCCACCTACGCGCGGGCGGACTCGCTCGAAAACCCCGATCCGAGCTTCCCCAACGGCTCGCCCTTCGTCGAGTCGAAGCTGCCGCCGGGGACGAGCCCGAAAGACTGCGCGACGATCCCCTTCGATCCGTCGATCGCGGTCGACCCCGGAACGAGCCAGGTCGACTCTCCGGCGGGCGCCGTGACCGAGGTGAAACTGCCGGTCGAACCGAACGCGGCAGGGCAGGAAACCTCGACGATGAGGACGGCGCGGGTGACGCTGCCGGCCGGGATGGGCCTCAACCCCTCCGCCGCCAACGGCCTGGCCGCCTGCACCGACGCCCAGTTCGGCAAGGGAACTCGCAACCCCGTCACCTGTCCGCCCGCTTCGAAAGTCGGCACGGTGACGGTGGCGACGCCGCCGCTGCCGGAGGGACCGCTGACCGGCAACGTCTACGTCGGCGAGCAGAAGAGCCGCAACCCGGAATCGGGGGAGGAGTACCGGATCCTCGTCCACGCCTTCTCGGCCCGCTACGGCGTCGACCTGCGCCTGGTCGGCAACGTCATCGCCAACGCCAAAACCGGACAGCTGACCGCGGTCTTCGACGATCCCCCCAAGAACGTGCTGCGCGGCGGCAACTCGGACAACCTGCCGAACGGACTGCCCCAGGTTCCCTTCACCAGCTTCAAGATCGACATCGACGACGGTCCCAAAGCGGCGCTGAGCAGCCCGCCGATCTGCGGTCCGAACACGACCAACACGCAGCTGACCCCGTGGTCGGCGCAGTTCTCCGGCAAAGGCCCGGCGACGCCCTCGAGCAACTTCTCCCTCGCCTCGCTCCCGGGTGGCGGCCCCTGCCCGAAAACGATGGCGCAGCGGCCGTTCGCCCCCGGCTTCAACGCCAAGCCGCAGAGCGAGCAGGCGAAGACCTTCACTCCCTTCTCGACCAACATCACCCGCCCGCCGGGACAGCAGGAGCTGAAAGGGATCGACCTGCTGCTGCCGCCCGGGGCTACGGCGAAGTTGAAGGGCGTTCCCTACTGCCCGCCGAAAGCGATCGCCGGCGCCGAACAGCGCGGCGGCGCGGCGGAGAGGAAAAACGCCAGCTGCCCGAACGAGAGCAGGATCGGCGTCGCCAAAGTGCAGGCCGGGACCGGCCCCTCTCCGCTGGCGATCGAGGGCGACGCCTATCTCGCCGGTCCTTATAAAGGGGCGCCGCTCTCGATCGCCGTCGTGACGCCGGCGATCGCCGGGCCCTTCGACCTCGGCAACGTCGTCGTCCGCGTCCCGCTCTTCCTTGCCTCCGAGACGGCCCGGATCCACCCGAGGACCTTCGACATCCCCGACGTCTTCGGCGGCACCAAACTCGACATCCGCTCGATCTTCCTCAACATCAACCGCAAGGACTTCACCCTCAACGGAACCAACTGCCGTAAAGGGGAGACGAACGGGGCGATCTACGGCGGCGGCGCCAACCCGCTCAACCCGAACGCTTACGCCCCCTTCAAAGTCGCCGAGCCGTTCCAGGCGCAGGGTTGCCGCAAGCTGAAGTTCCGCCCGAAGCTGAACGTCCGCCTCTTCGGCAAGACCCAGCGCTCCAAGCACCCGAAACTGCGGGCGGTCCTGAAGGCGCGCGGCAAGGACGCGAACATCCGCCGCGCCGTGGTGGCGCTGCCGCGAGCGCTCTTCCTCGACCAGGCGAGCCTGGGCACGGTCTGCACCCGGGTCCAGTTCGCCGAAGACAAATGCCCGAAACGGTCGGTCTATGGCCGCGCCAAGGCCTTCACGCCGCTGCTCGGCAAGCCGCTGAAGGGGAAGGTCTACTTGCGCTCGTCGAACAACACGCTGCCGGAC
>JALYWY010000155.1 GCA_030852475.1 Actinomycetota bacterium
GGCGCCCCCGGAAGGCGCCTCGCGGGTCGATCCAAGCCGGTGCTCAGCGAGCGGAGCCACCCGGCTGACTCGACTCCTCGAGCGGCTCGCCCAGGACGACGAGGCCGTGGATGCAGATAACGCAGAGGGCGAAAGCGCCGAGCGCCCAGAAGGGGTAGGCGCCCCCTACCGCAAGCAGCGACCCCAGGGCGCCCAGGCTTGCCGCGACGATGCCGAAGACGCGGCCGAAGGCGCCGCCGCCGAAGAGGGAGAAGCCGGCGAACAGCTGAACCGCGCCGAGGATGACCGTGATCCATCCCCAGGTGTGGAGGTCGCCGACCACGAAGCGGTTTTCGCCGACCCAGAAATTCGCGTCGGCGATCGCGCCGATCCCGTAGATGATGTTGAGCGTTCCCACGATCAGCAGAAGGATCGCGACGAACACTGCTCGTCCGGCACCTCTCATCTGTGTCCTCCAGGTTTCAGGCGGTCAGCAGGGAGGTGTCCGCGCCAGCCGCTGTTTGCGTACCGGCACCGTAGAAGTGGGCAGAGGGTGCGGCATCGCCCGATCGGGGTGATTCAGAAGCGCTTTTCGCCGCCTACGATCTGCTCGTGAATCAGGACGAGGGCTCACGGGATCGGACCCGCCTGGCCGGCGAGCGGACCATGCTGGCCTGGTGGAGGACCGGGCTTGCGGCCCTCGCGGTCGCCCTCGGCGTCGGCCGGCTTCTCCCTGAGCTGAGCAACGAGGCGACGACCTGGCCCTATGTCGTTCTCGGCCTCGGCTTCGCGGTCTACGCGACCGCGCTCTTCTCCTACGGCCTGGTGCGCGGCAGTCAGGAGCAGGTTCGGGTGCCGCCGGCGCTCAGGCTCGTCGCGCTCGGCGGCATCCTTCTGGCGAGCGCGACGATCCTGCTGATCGCGATCGGCTGAGCTGCGCCGCCGATCCCTCAGGCCCGCCGTACGCCTGGCGGGTGCCAGCTGCCGTCGAGCACGCCGGCCTCCGGGTAGTAGAGGCGCAGGCAGAGGTTGAAGGGACCGCTGGGCGCCGGCAGCCAATTCGCCTTCCCCTGCTCGGGTTCGGAGGCGGCGATGTGCAGGTCGAGCGAGCCGTCGGAGTTGAACTCGAGCTCGTCGCGGTCGCCGATCGCGAAGCGGCTGATCGGGTTCGGCACCTGGAAGCCCTCCTCTTCGTACATCGTCAGGGACCAGAAGGCTTTGGCCGGCGGGAGGCCATCGGCGTCGAAGTGGAGGACGTAGCGGTTGGCGCCGTCGTACGGCTCGCCGTCGGCGTCGACGTAGGAGACCGGGTAGACGGCGTCCTCGGGCAGGTTGGCGCCGAGCCCGATCAGGTCGACGCAGGCACGCCGCAGGTAGCCGGTCCCCCAGGCCCCGATGTTCTCGGTGATCGACATCCAGCCCTCGACGGGCGTGGCGATCGTCCGCTGGCGCGCGGTGATCTTCTCGATCGCCGCCGGGACCGCGGCCTCGAGCGCCTCGCGCACCGGTCCAGGAGCGGCGCCGAGGTCGAAGTCCTCGCCGGGCACGATCCCGATCCGCTTCATCCGGCCGAGGATCGGGGTGTCGTTGAAATGGGTTGGGATCGTCTTCAGCAGCTCGCTCGCCTCGCCGAAGAAGCCGGCCGCGTCGAGGCCGAAGACCTGTCGCAGCGGCGGGGTCTTACCGTCGATCGCAGGATCGACGCCGCCGCGCGGCGGACTCGCCGGCCCGGGCCATTGCGAGAGCGGCGTGATCGCGAGCTGGTCCTGGAAGGCGCGGACCTGCTCGTAGGTGGCCGGGCTCGCCTTGGCGCGAACGATCGTCCAGGCCCACGGGGTCGGCGACTGCAAGCGCACGACTCCGTCGGGCAGCTTCCCTTCCCAGCCCGGGCCGCAGATCGCGTAGTCGGCCTTCACCCCGCCGTCGACCCGCGTCCCGGGGCAGGCGAAGACCTCGGTCCACATGTCGTAGACCGGCATCAGGTAGTACTCGTCGGCCTCCGGCACCGAGACGATCCGCGGCTCCTCGCGCAGATCGAGCCAGGCCGGCGAGTAGAGCGTGTCGAAGTTCGGCTTGACCACGTCCTTGAACTCGACCGGGGGGTATTCCCGGAAGTGAGCGAAGGCGTCGACCGGGGCCCGGCCGAGGATTTCTCCAGGCGCGTTGACGTTGGTCGCCTGCAGGCGGGTCCGCTCCATCAGGACCAGCGGATACAGGTAGACGTAGGCTTCGATCGCGATTTCGCGTGCGGTTGCGTTATCCGGTGCCGGCACCGTTCTCTCCCTCTCGTCGACGGGTTGCGCGCTCGTCACTGGCCGAGCAGCTTCGTCTTTTGCGCGGCGAACTCCTCGTCGGTGAGGACTCCCTGCGCCTTCAGCTCGCCCAACTCTTTCAGCTGGTCGATCACCGAGCTCTCCGTGCCCGGCGCCGGCGCGGGGGCTTGCCGCTGCGCCGCTTCCTGTTCGGCCCAGCGCATGCCCTGGCGGCGGGAGACGCGGTTGCTGACGGCGGTGGCGGTGCCGGCGACCATCGCGGTGCGGGCGACGCCTCGAAGCAGTGGTGGCATCTTGCCTTTCCTCTCTAAGCGTTTGCCTCGGCCGCCTCGAGGGCGGCGAGGAAGTCGTTGACATGGATGCGGCCGTCGGCGATGAGCTGGCCGCCCGAACGGCGGACCGCGCCGGCCAGGGGAGCCGCCCAGCGGTTCTCGTAGACGAGCAGGGCGGCCGAGGTGCCCGGGTCCATCGCCTCGCCGGCCTTGGCGACGTCGTCCTCGTGCAGGAGCCCGGAGGAGGCGCCGGCGAAGACGGCGTACTCCTCGACCTCGGTCCCGACCTCGGCGATCTCGACTATCCCGACCGAGCCGTCCTCGCCCTTGGCGATGAAGGCCAGGTCGAGCACGCGGATCAGCCCGCGGTCGACGAGGTCGACCAGGTGCGGCGCAACCT
>JALYWY010000161.1 GCA_030852475.1 Actinomycetota bacterium
CGTCAGGGGCCTACCCGTCCCCGCCTCCATTGGCGGCTCCATTCGGAATGAGATGGGGGACTCCGCGCTCCGGAAAAGGCAGCTCGATGACGTCGAAGTCTTTGGGGGCGACGGTGGGTTCGAAGACCTCCTTCGCTTCCTCGATCACCTTGCCGACGTGGTAGCGGGAGGAGATGTGGACGAGGGCGAGCAGCTTCACGTGGGCCTCGGCGGCGACGGCGGCGGCCTGGCCGACGGTCGAGTGACCGGTTTCGGCGGCCCGCTGCGCCTCCTCCTCGGCGAAGGAGGCGTCGTGGATCAGCAGGTCGGCGTCGGCCGCGGCGGAGACGGTCGCGGGGCTGGGAGCGGTGTCGCCGGTGACGACGATCGTGCGGCCTGGGCGGCTGGGGCCCATCACCTGGTCCGGCGTCACCGGCCCGGCCTCGCCCTCGACCGTCTCCCCCCGCTGCAGCGCCGCGTAAGCGGGCCCTTCCTTGACGCCGGCGGCAGCGGCGGCATCGGGATCGAAGCGGCCCGGCCGCTCGCCCTCGACCAGCGCGTAACCGTTGGCTCGGGCGCTGTGGGCGGCTTCGAACGGCCGCACCTCGTATTCGTCGCGCTCGACCGCGTCCCCCGGCCCGAGCTCGATCAGGTCGACGGTGTACCTGAGCCGGCCGACCAGCGGCGAGAAGACCTGAAACAACTCCGTCAACCCCTGCGGGCCGTAGATCTTCAGCGGCACCTGCCGGTCGGTCAGGTCGTAGGTCTTCAGCAGCCCGGGCAGCCCCATGATGTGGTCGGCGTGGAAGTGGGTCAGGTAGATCTCGTCCACCTGCGTCAGCCCCAGCGACCGCTGCATCTGCCGCTGCGTCCCTTCCCCGCAGTCGAACAGCAACCGCTCCCCCCCACGCGCCACCAGCACGGCCGCCGTCGAGCGCCGCGCCGAGGGGACCGAGCCCCCGGTCCCGAGAAAAGTCACCGCCAGATCCATCGGCTGGCGAGCCTACGCGAGTTACGGGCTAAGCTGCGGGTTGAGCGCCCGTAGCTCAGCTGGATAGAGCGCATGCCTCCGGAGCATGAGGTCACAGGTTCGAATCCTGTCGGGCGCGTCTACCGCTGCTCAGCTGCCGACGGCCTTGAAGCGGGCCTGCCACTCCTCGCGGTCGAACTCGGCCGGCTCGGTTTCGGCCATGAAGCGTTCGAGGGCGGCGATGAAGCGGCCGGGGCGCTCCAGCTGGGGAACGTGCCCGGTGTCCTCGAAGATCTCGAGGTGGCTGTCGGGAAGCTGGGCGTGGGCCTCGCGGGCGTGCTCGACGGGGATGATCGGGTCGTTCTCGCCCCAGACGATCAGCAGCGGCAGGGTCTCGGCGAGGTAGAGCTTGTCGAGGGCGGCGACGCGCTGGCCCTCCATCCCGACCACCGAGCGCAGGGTGGCGACGAAGGCCTTGCGGCGGTCGGGGTCGGTGAGCGTCGCGTAGCCACGGGTCACTTCCGCCACATCCGTGTTGGGTCGCAGCCCGATCATCCCCAGGCCCCGGCCAAGAACCGAGCCGACCTTGCTGCCGACCCCCGCGGTCACCGAGATGAACAGCTCCGCGCCGGGCAGCGCCGCCGCGCGCAGGATCGGGCTCACGTCCGGCCCCAGCCCGCCGCTGGAGACGAGCACCAGCCGCTCGACCATCTCCGGGAACTGGTAGGTGAACTGCATCGCGACGCCGCCGCCGAGCGAGTGCCCGACCAGGGTCGCGCGCTCGTGCCCCAGGGTCAGCATCAGATCCCGCAGGACGCTGGCCAGAGCGCCAAGCGAGTAGTCGCCGCCACCGGGGGCCGAAGAGCCGTGCCCTGGAAAGTCGGGGGCGATCACCGTGTGGTGGATCGCCAGCGGCTCGATCACCGATTCCCAGTTGGCGCAGGTTCCCGCCATCCCGTGGATCAGCAGCAGGACCGGGCCGGAGCCGGCTTCGATGAAGTTCATCGGCTGCCCGTGGACCTCGACGGTCCGCGGCTTCGGCTCAGCTCTATTCAGTCGGGTTACTTTGCCTGCCACGGGAGGAACGTACCCCCAAGGGCGGTCGAGGTATCGCAGCGGCGCGAATCTGTGACGAATTCCAATACTGTCGCGCTGTGAACGACGCCCCCCCTGGGTCCGCCGCCGACGACTCCCGCCCGCCCCGCGGCGCCCTGATCGTGATCGCGATCGGGCTCGTCGCCTGCGTCGTCGCCGCGCTGGCGACCACCGGCAAGGGCGAGGGCGAAGCCGCGAACCTGGAATGGGTGCAGGCCAGCCAGCCCGTCGAGTCGAAAGCCGTGCCTGTTCCCGGCGGCCGCGGCGAGATGCAGCTGACCGAAGCGCGAATCCGCGCCACCGGCACCAACATCAGCGGCTACTCGCTCTTCGCCACCAGCTCGAAGCTGGTCGTCAGCGGTGGGTCGCCGATCGGCGACGGACGCATCCTCTGCACCGTCAAAGCCCCCCGCGGCACCGAAGTCGCCCAGAGCTCCGGTGGGCTCCGCGCCACCTACCCCCGCTCCTCCGAAGCCGGGATCTACAACCAGGAAGTGCCGGAAACCGTGCTGATGGACTTCAGCTCGAAGAGCAACGAACTGGCGGTGCTCGAATTCCCCGACCGGCCCGCTCGCTTCACCACCGAAAAAGGCGTCAAGGTCGAATGGCCCGAGTACGAAGTCGGAACCGAGCGGATCAAATACTTCGTCACCGGCAAACCGGAACAGGACCTGGAGCTCCCCTTCTTCACGATCTGGCGCACCACGGACGTTCCCTCGGCGGAGATCGGCTGCGAGCTCGAAACCAGCGCCGGCACCTCGACCGTCAGCACCGAGGTGGCGCTGGCGAAACGGTCGCCGCTGATCGACGAAGAAGCCGAAGCGCGCAAAGCCGAGGAACGCGAAGAAGCAGAAGAGGAAGAAGAAGGCGAGGACGACTAGGTCTCGAGGGTCGTCTGCGGAGCTACCAGCAGCTCCGGTCCCTCGGCCATCCCCTTGCCGACTTTGTTCAGCTTCGGATTCGCCGGCGAGCCCTCCATCCGCTTCGGGTCCAGCGGCCCGCACATCGCCACCGCCTCCTCGGCGGTGAGATCCGGGTTGAGCCAGGCGGCCTCGGCCTCGGGGCCGGGCAGGATCGCCGGCATCCGGTTGTGCACCGGGGCAACCACCTCGTTCGGCGTCGTCGTCACCAGGGTGCAGGTGTAGAGGTAGCCGTCGTCATAGCCGCGGTCCTCCGGGTCGTCCCACTCCTTGCGGGTGCAGAGCCCGGCGAAGGCGAAGGGCTCGCCGCCGTCGACGGTGAAGCGCCAGGGCTGGCGCGGCTGCTTCGGGTCCTCGGCCTTCATCCACTCGTAGAAGCCGTCGGCGACGATCAGGCAGCGATGGCGGAACTTGTCGACCAGCGGCCCGTAGGCGCGGCTTTTCAGCAGGTTCTCTTTTTTGGCGTTGATCATCCGGTAGCCGACCTTGAGGTCCTTGGACCAGACCGGAACCAGACCCCAGCGCATCAGCCGCGCCTCGCGCTCGCCGGCCTTCGCCTCCTCGGGGTCAGGCGAGGCACGGACGACCAGGATCTCCTGGGTGGGCGCGACGTTGAAGCGGCCAAGCCCGGGCGGCGCTTTCTCCGCGTCGTTCGCCCCGTCCCCGTCCTTGGCGCTCTCTTTGGCGGACACCGCGCCGCTGCGTTCGAGCGCTTTTTCCAGCTCGACCTCGAAGCGGTCGGCGACCTTCTTGGTGTTTTTGGTGGTGACGGTGAAGCGACCGCACATGGAAGGCAGCCTAGCTGGCCGCCCCGCTGACCTCGGGCCGCAGCTCCGCATGGTCCCGGTACCAGTCCAGCGTGCGGATCAGGCCGTCGCGCAGCTCTACCTCCGGGCGCCAGCCCGTCATCTCCCGCAGCTTGGCCGAGTCGACGAACTGGCGGTCGATCTCGCCGTCGGGGTTGCCGGTGCCGAGGTATTCCGGCTCCAGGTCCGTCCCCGAGACGGCGACGATCGTCTCCAGCACCTCGCGGACCGAGTGCGGCGTCTCGCCGCCGGCGTTGAAGGCCTCCCCCGCTCCGGGTCCGCCGGCGCCGACCGCGTGCTCGACCGCGAGGTAGGCGGCGACAGCGTCGCTGACGTAGAGGAAGTCCCGTTCGGGGCTGCCGTCGGAGCGGATCTGGGGCCTCCGGCCGTCGAGGACCGCCGCGATCGCCTCCGGGATCAGGCGCGAGAAGTTGGGGTCGCCGCCACCGTAGATGTTGGCGAAGCGGGTCACCGCCACCGGCAGGCCGTAGGCGGGCTTGTAGCTGAGGGCGATCGCGTCGGCCGCCGCCTTGCTCGCCTCGTACGGCGAGGCCGGCTGCAGCCGCATCTCCTCCCGGTAGGGCAGCTCGTCGCTGGGCCCGTACGCCTTGTCCGAGGAGGCGACGATCACCGCCGGCACGTCGGCGCGGCGGCAGGCCTCGAGCAGGCTCCAGGTCCCGCGGACGTTGATTTCGAAGGTCTGGGTCGGGTCCGCCATCGCCGGCCCGACCAGGGTCTGGGCGGCGAGGTGGAAGACCACGTCGAACTCGCCGGTGGAGATCGTCGCTTCGACCGCGGCCGCGTCGCGCAGGTCGACCTGGACCAGCTCGATGTCGGAGGCGATTCCCTGCAGCGCGAGCCCCGAGCGCGGCGGCGGCGCCAGGTCGAGGACCGTGACCGCGTCGCCGCGTTCGAGCAGGGCCCGCGCCAGGTTCGAGGCGACGAAGCCGTGGCCGCCGGTGACCAGCGCCCGCTTCACGAGGACTCCACCGTGGCCGCGTCCCAGATCCGCCAGGGCGCGCGGCCGGCGGTCCAAAGATCGTTGAGGACGACGGCGTCCTTGTAGGTGTCCATGCAGTCCCAGAAGCCCTCGTGGCGGAAAGCCCGGAGCTGGCCGTCGGCGGCCAACTGCGAGAGGGGCTCGCGCTCGAGCACGCTCTCGGGGCCGAGGTAGTCGAAGACCCCGGGCTCGAAGCAGAAGAAGCCGCCGTTGATCCAGTGCTCGCTGCGCGGCTTCTCGACGAAGCCGGTCACCGCGTCGCCGGCGAGCTCCGCCACGCCCCACTGCAGGTTGGGACGGACGACGGTGACCGTGGCGATCGCCTCCTGTGCCCGATGAAAATCGACCAGGGCGTTCAGATCGACGTCAGCGACGCCATCCGCGTAGGTGGCGCAGAAGCGCTCGTCGCCGAGCCGCTCCGCGAGCGCCGCGACCCGGCCCCCGGTCGGCGTGTCGAGGCCGGTGTCGACGCACTCGACCCGCACCCCCTCGGGCCAGCGCTCGGCCGTAGCGAACTCCTCCACCGCCTCGCCCATGTAACCGGTCGCCAAGAGGAAGCGGTCGAAGCCCTGCGCCGCGTAGACCTGGATCACGTGCCAGAGGATCGGCCGGCCGCCGATCTCGACCAGCGCCTTCGGCACCGACTCGGTCCGCTCGCGCAGGCGCGTCCCGCGGCCGCCGCAGAGGATGACTACGGGAGGTTTCAGCAACCGCCCGCTACCGCAGGAAGAATCGTTACCTCGTCACCGTCGTTGATCGAGGTCTCCAAACCCTGCTGGAAGCGGATGTCCTCGCCGGAGACGTAGACGTTGACGAAGCGGCGCAGGTCGCCGTTCTGGGTGATCCGGTCGCGGAGGCCGCCGTGGGCCTCGAAGACCGCGTCGAGGACCTCGCCAACGGTGGAGCCCTCCACCTCGAGCTCGGCGTTGCCGCCGGTGGCGGCGCGCAGCTGGGTCGGGATCTTCACGGTGACTGACATCTAGGCGACTACCTCCTGGCGGAACTCGGCCTCGAAGCTGTCGAGGCTGGGATCGATCTCGTGCATCTGGAACGTATCGCGGGTCGCGTCCAGCGTCTTCAGACCCTCGCCGGTGATGTAGACGACCACCCGCTCGCCGTCGGCGATGTCGCCCCGTTCGGCCAGCTTGCGCAGAACCCCGACGGTGACGCCGCCGGCGGTCTCGGTGAAGATCCCGGTCGTCTCCGCCAGCAGCTTGATCCCTTCGCGGATCTCCTGGTCGGTGACCGAGTCGACGCCGCCGCCGGTGCGGCGCGCATGCTCGACCGCGTAGGGGCCGTCGGCAGGGTCGCCGATCGCGAGGCTCTTGGCGATCGTCTCCGGGCGCTGCGGCTTGCAGACATCCCAGCCTTCGGCGAAGGCGGTCGCCACCGGACTGCAGCCCTCCGCCTGGGCGCCGTTGAAGGTCGGCTGCTCGCCGGAGACCAGGCCGAGGTCGATCCACTCCTGGAAGCCACGGCCGAGCTTGGTGAAGAGCGAGCCCGAGGCGATCGGGCTGACCACCCGGTCCGGCAGTTCCCAGCCGAGCTGCTCGACCGTCTCGTAGGCGAGGGTCTTCGAGCCCTCGGCGTAGTAGGGACGGAGGTTGACGTTGACGAAGGCCCACGGCCGCTCCTCGGCCAGCTGAGTGCAGAGCCGGTTTACGTCGTCGTAGTTGCCGCGGACGCCGACCAGGTTGGTCCCGTAGACGCCGGTGGCGAGCAGCTTCTGCTCCTCCAGGTTGGCGGGGACGAAGACGTAGGAGTCGAGCCCCGCCGCGGCGGCGTGGGCGGCGACCGCGTTGGCGAGGTTGCCGGTCGAGGCGCAGGCGACGGTCTTGAAGCCGAGCTCTTTCGCTTTCGCCACCGCGACCGCGACGACCCGGTCCTTGAACGAGTGCGTGGGGTTGGCGGCGTCGTTCTTGACGTAGATCTCCGCGTCGACGCCGAGGCGCTCGGCGAGCCGGTCGGCCCGCAGCAGCGGCGTGAAACCCGGCTCCAGCGGGTCGCTCGCATGGCCCTTGAAGGGCAGGAAGTCCGAGTAGCGCCAGATTCCCTGGGAGCCGGCCTGGATCCGCCGCTTCACCTCGGCCGGGTCGAGCTTCTCCAGGTCGTAGACGACCTCCAGCGGGCCAAAACAGTGTTCGCAGAAGTAGCTGGCGTCCAGCTCGTAGGTGGACCCGCACTCCTTGCACTTCAAGCTCTCGACTGACATCCGATCCTCTTTTCGCTCTTCCTTACGAAAAAACCTCTGCCATCTGTGGGGCAGAGGTCCGGTCGGACATCCCCCACATCTTCCAGGCCTTTCTTCGTGACCTGCTGGAGTTGGCACCTGTCTCGACCTTGCGATCGAGGTGGTTGCCGGAGCTTCGTCGGGCCAGATCCCTCCACTCCTCTAGATGTGGCTATGTGGGCAAAAGATTACCAGGCACCCCCGGCGACTTCCACCGCGTGCAGGGAGGCTAACCTAGGCGCACGATGAGCCTGCTGCACCACGAGACGATCGGACTGAGCGATGCCGAACCTTCCGAAGCCACGGCTGCCCCGGCGCGGCCGGCGCGGCGAGCTCGTCTCTCAACCCGCGGCGCCTGAGCGGCAGCAGCCCAACGTCGAGCAGATCGACTCCAACGGCCTGCGCTGGGTCAACATCGAGTGGCCGGGGTCGCTGGAGCGCACCTGGCTCGAGGAGCACTTCGATTTCCACGCGCTCGATCTCGAGGACGTCCTCTCGCGCAACCAGCGACCGAAGATCGACGTCTACGACGAGTACCTCTTCATCGTCCTCCACCTGCCGGTCTTCGACCCGCATGCCGGCCGTCTCGGCACCGGAGAGCTCGACCTCTTCGTCGGCCCCGACTACGTGGTCACGATCCCAAACCTGCCGCTGCAGCCGGTCGAGTACCTGTTCGAGCGCTGCCGGGCCAAAGAGGAGCTTCGCGAACAGCTCTTCTCCCGCGGCTCCGGCTATCTGCTCTACCGCCTCGTCGACGACAGCTTCGACTACTGCTTCCCGATGCTGCGCAAGATCGGCAACAAGCTCGACGCGCTCGAGGACGACATCTTCGAAGAGCGGGCCGAGGAGGTCGTGCGCGACATCTCCAACGTCAAGCAGGAGATCATCAACTTCCGCAAAGTGATCCGGCCGCAGCGGCCGGTCCTGCGCGATCTCGAGAAAGTCAAACAGCGCTACCTCGCCTCCGACCTGGATCTGGAGATCTACTTCGACGACATCGTGGACGCCCACGAGCGGATCTGGGACATGCTGGAGAACTACAAGGAGGTCGCCGAGGCGCTCGAGGAGACCAACGAGTCGCTGATCTCCCACCGCCTCAACGACATCCTCCGGGTGCTGAC
>JALYWY010000192.1 GCA_030852475.1 Actinomycetota bacterium
GGTTGAGCTTTGGCGTCTTCTAGGAGGCCAAAGCTCAACCACACCCGGGGAGGTAGCGGCGCGGGCGATGCCTACGGCGCCTAGGACTGCCGCCAGCGCCGTCGCGGGGGCGAGGAAGCGTGGGAGGCCGGCGAAGCCGCCGATCGCCATCACGGCGACGAGCAGGGCCCAGGCGGCGGCGCCGGCGAGGAGGATCGCCAGGGGGCGGTCGAGCTCGTCGCGTTCGCGCCAGAGCAGCAAGGCCAGTCCGAGCCAGGCGGCGGCGAGGGGCGCCGCCAGCGTCCGCCACAGAACCGCAAAGAAGTCGAGCGGCTCGAAGTCGGTGCCGCGGGCGGTTTCGCCTCCCTCCAGGGGGTTGCCGGCGCCGGCGATGTCGGGAACGAACCAGGCGAGCGGGACGAGGACGGCGACGAGGATCGCCGCCGGGCGCAGGCGCGGTCGCTCCTTGGTCGCGAAGTAGGCGAAGAGCGCCAGGAACGGCCAGCATTCCGGGCGCAGCAGCGCCGCCGCGGTCCCGAGGCCGAGAGCCAGGCCCGGCCGCTCGTCGAGCGCCGCCCAGATCGCTCCCAGCACCAGCGCCACCAGCAGCGGCTCCGAGAGCCCGCCGGTGAACTGGCGCAGGGGCGGAGTGAAGGCGTCGCCGGTCAGCGCCACCGAGCCGGCCGCGATCGCCGCCGCGACCCAGCGCCAGCGGCCCGTCCCGTCGCCGCTCAGCCGCGCCGCCAGCAGGCCCGCCAAGAGCGCCGCGCTGAACCAGCCGGTGCGGGCGACCAGCAGCCAGGCCTTCGGCGCGGCGTCGCCGAGCAGCGAGAGCGGCGCGTCGATCAGCACCGGCAGCGGCTTCCAGGAGGGCCCGGCCGCGGTCTCGAGGCCGCCGCCGGCCAGTTCCCGGCCCCAGACCAGCCAGGCCCAGGGGTCGTAGACGGGCCAGTAGGGAAGAGCCAGCGAGACGGCGGCGAGGACCAGCGCCGACGCCACCGCCCAGCGCGGAGAGAGGCTCACCCGATCAAGGCGGCGCCGCGCCCTGCTCGCTCAACAGGTAGACCGGGATCGCGGCGACCGCCAGCAGCACCAGGGCCGGGATCGCGCTCGCCTCGTAGAAGCCGTAGGTGGTCTGGGTCCAGATGTCGGTCGCCAGCGTTTTGAACCCGATCGGCGAGAGGATCAGCGTCACCGTCAGCTCCTTCATCGCGTGCAGGAAGACCAGCGCCGCCCCGGCCATCACGCCGCCGCGGGCGAGCGGGATCGTGATCGTGCGGAAGACCTCGGCCTGGCCGCGGCCCATGCCCCGCGCCGCCTCTTCGATCCGCGGCGAGAGCTGGACGAGCGAGCTCGCGATCGGGCCGATCGCCAGCGGCAGGTAGTGGATCGTGATCGCGAAGACCAGCAGCGCGATCGTCTGGTAGAGCGCCGGCACCGCCCGGGTCGCGAAGAAGACGAGGCCGAGGGCGACGAGGATCCCGGGCAGGGCGTAGCCGGCGTGGGAGAGCCGCTCGACCAGCCGCGTCACCTGCGAGGGGTAGCGCACCGCCAGCGCCGCGACGGCGAGCGCCGCGATCGCCCCGATTGCCGCCGCCCAGGCGGCGATCAGCAGCGAGTTGCCGCCCAGCGCGGCGATCGTGTTCAGCGAGGTGCTGCCGGTCGAGATCCCCTTCGAGGCCCAGTAGATCAGCACGCCCACCGGAAGGACGAAGGCGACCAGCACGACCAGCGAGCAGAAGGCGAGCGCCGGCCAGCGCCAGCGGCCGAGCCGGTAGGGCTGGGTCGGCCGCAGCGTCCCCGGGCCGAGCCGGTGCACCACTTTCGCCCCCCGGATTCGCGAGGCGACGAACAGCAGGACCAGCATCGCGACGACTAGTACGGCGCCGAGCGCCGCGGCGGCGACCCGGTCGAAGCTCGACTGGTAGGAGACGTAGATCTCGGCGGTGAAGGAGTCGAAGCGGAGGATCGAGACGGCGCCGAAGTCGCTGACGACGAACAGCGCGACCAGCAGCGAGCCGGCGGCGATCACCGGCCACAGCTGCGGCAGCACCACCGTGCGGAAGACCTCGAGCGGGCCGCGCCCCATCGCCCGCGCCGCGTCCTCGAGCTGTGGGTCGATCCGCCGCAGCGTCGCCCGCAGCGGGATCAGCAGCAGCGGGAAGGTGAAGAGCGTCAATACCAGCCAGGCGCCGAAGAAGCCGTAGATCGAGGGCAGCCGCTCGACCCCGAGCGCGTCCTGCAGCATCCCGTTCGGCCCCAGCGCCGCGACCAGCAGGTAGGCGCCAACGTAGCTGGGGATCACCAGCGGCAGCGTGCAGAGCACCGCCCAGAGGCGCCGCCCGGGGAGGTCGGTGCGCACCGTCAGCCAGCCGATCGGCAGCGCCACCGCGATTGAGGCGACGACCACCGCCGCGGTCAGCGCCGCGGTCCGCAGCAGCGTCTCCAGCGCCCGCGAGGAGAACGCGGTTTCAAGCGAGGCGGAGAGGTCGCCGGCGACGACGACGACGAGGTAGGCGGCGGGGAGGACGGCGGCGGCGCCGACCAGCGCACCCGCGGCGAGCAGCCAGGCCGGCGCCCGGCGCGCCGCGGCCATCAGCCCTCCGAACGCGGCGCCCCCACCTAGAGCGCCCCGCTTTCTTTCATCAGGTCGATCGTCGCCTGCAGCTCCTTGAGGTCGACGAGTTCGGAGCCGGAGACGGGGATGTCCTCGATCGGCACGCTCAGCGAGGGGTCGGCTTCGGCGTCGCGGGCGAGCGGGTACTCCTTCGAGCTCGAGGTGAAGAACGCCTGCGCTTCGTCGCCGAGCAGCGAGCGGACGAACTCGAACGCTTCCTCCTTGCGGTCGCTCGACTCGAGCACGCCGACGCTGGTCAGCAGCATCAGCGAGCCGAGCCCTCCGGGCGGGAAGTAGACCCCGACGGGGTAGTCGGGACCGCCTTCGGCGATCCCCTGGGCGACGTAGTAGTGGTTGATCAGGCCGACGTCGATCTCGCCGTTGGCGATCGCGTCGCGGATCGTGACGTTGTCGGGGAAGGCGACGGCGCCGTTGTCGACCATTTCCTCCAGCCACTGCTTCGTCCGCTCGTCGCCGTACTTGGCGCGCAGCGCCGTCACGTACTCCTGCATGCTCGAGGAGGCGGGGCTCCAGCCGACCCGGCCCTTCCACTCCGGCGCCGTCAGCCCGAAGGGGGAGGAGGGAAGCTCGCCCTGTTTGACGACGTCGCGGTTGTAGGCGATCACACGGGCGCGGCCGGTGACGCCGACCCACCGCCCCTCCGGGTCGCGGAAGCGCGGTTCGACGCTGTCGAGGATGTCCTGCGGCAGCCTGGTCAAGAGGCCGGCTTCGGCGACGGCGGCGATCGCTCCCGGCTCCTGGGCGAAGAAGACGTCGGCGGGGGAGGCGTCTCCCTCCTCGACCAGGGTCGCGGCAAGGTCGGCGGTGTCGGCAAAGCGGACCTGGACGTCGAGATCTTCCTTCGCCTCGTACATGTCGACCGCCGGGCCGATCGCGGCCGGGATGCGGCCCGAGTAGAGGGTGATGCCCTCGGTCTCCGGCTCGTTGGAGCCGCCGCCGCTGTCTTCGGTGCTGAAGCCGCAACCAGCGAGGAAAGCGGTGGCGAAGACGAGCAGGACGGCGAGCAGCCGCGAAGGTTGTGGAGTGGCGCGAATCACAGAGGAGGACCGTTAGGTTCCCCTAATCTTATGGATTCCTCTCTTTATGGAGTTCGAAGAGTCCACTCAAACGCCTGGCCTGCGCCTGCGCGGTCTGCGCAAGTCCTTCGGTGACGTCGTTGCGGTCGACGGCCTCGATCTCGACGTTCCCGAGGGTGCGATCTGCGCCCTGCTCGGCCCCAGCGGCTGCGGCAAGACGACGACGCTGCGGCTGATCGCCGGCCTCGAGCAGCCCGACGCGGGGACGGTGGAGATCGGCGGCAAGGAAGTCGCCGGGCCGAGCGGGTCGACGCCGGCCGAGCGCCGCCGCCTCGGCATGGTCTTCCAGGACTACGCGCTCTTCCCCCACATGGACGTCGCCGGCAACGTCGGCTACGCGCTCGGCCGTCGCCCTGACCGGGCCAAGGTCGAGGCGGCGCTGGAGAAGGTCGGCCTCGGCGGTCTCGGCAAGCGCAACCCGCACGAGCTCTCCGGCGGCCAGCAGCAGCGGGTCGCCCTGGCGCGGGCGCTGGTCGCCGAGCCGCGGGCGCTGCTCCTCGACGAGCCCTTCTCCAATCTCGACGCCGGCCTGCGGGCGCGGGTGCGCGAAGAGGTGCGCGAGATCCTCGCCGAGCAGAACCTGACCTCGGTCTTCGTCACCCACGACCAGGAGGAGGCGCTCAGCGTCGCCGACGTCGTCGCCGTCGTCAACGAGGGCAAGGTCGAGCAGTGCGGCACCCCCGAGGTCGTCTACTCGCG
>JALYWY010000195.1 GCA_030852475.1 Actinomycetota bacterium
GCAATGTCTCGTCCCCCAATCGCGACGAACAGCGGCTGGCGGAGCTGGGCTACAAACAGTCGCTGAACCGCGCTTGGAGCGGGTTCTCCAACTTCGCGATCTCGTTCACGATCATCTCGATCCTCGCCGGCTGCTTCACGACCTACGGGCAGGCCTGGAACAACGGCGGCCCGATCGCGATCTCCTGGGGCTGGCCGCTGATCTCGATCCCGATCCTGATCATCGGCTTCTGCCTCTCCGAGCTGGTCTCCCGATATCCGACCGCGGGCGGGATCTACTGGTGGGCCGGGAAGCTCGGGGGCCCGGTCTGGGCCTGGTTCACCGGCTGGTTCAACCTGATCGGCCTCGTCGCGGTGGTCGCCTCGGTCGACTACGCCTGCGCGACCTTCCTCGACATCGTGCTCGCCCTCTACGGCGTCGACATCCTGGGTGTGAACTTCGGCGACGAAGTCCACACCCTGAAAGAGATATTCCTGCTCTTCTTCCTCATCCTCACCCTGCACACGATCGTCAACATCCGCCGAACGCACCTGCTCTCACTGGTCAACAGCGTCTCGGTCTGGTGGCACGTGATCGGGGTGGCGGTGATCGTCGCCGTCCTCGCATTCGTCCCGGACACGCACCAGAGCTTCGACTTCGTCTTCACCGAGCGGATCAACAACAGCGGCTTCGGCGACGGGATGTACTGGTTCTACGTCCTCCCGCTCGGCTTCCTGCTGACCCAGTACACGATCACCGGCTTCGACGCCTCCGCCCACATCTCCGAGGAGACGCACGACGCCGAGATGGCGGCGGCGAAGGGCGTCTGGCGCTCGATCTTCTACTCGGCGCTGATCGGCTGGATAGTGCTGCTGGCGATCACCTTCGCGGCATCCGACGTCAACGCGGTCAACGAAGGCGGCGGCTCCTCGCCGGCGATCTTCGAAAGCGCGCTCGGCGTCGGCTGGATGAAGCTGGTGATGATCATCTCCACGGTCGGGCAGCTGTTCTGCGGCGCCGCCTGCCTGACCAGCGCCTCGCGCATGTGTTACGCCTTCTCCCGCGACAAAGGCTTCGGCCACCGGATGTCAGGTGTGCTTTCGCGGGTCGACGAGAAACGGGTGCCGCGCTACGCGGTGATCGCGATGGCGCTGGCGGCGCTGACCATCACCATCCCGGCGCTCTGGGGCACCTCCGAAGAATTCCCCTGGGCCTTCTTCGCGGTCGTCTCGGTGACCGTGATCGGCCTCTACATCGCCTACGTGATCCCGATCTTCCTGCGCTGGCGGGTGGGCGACGACTTCGAACCCGGCCCCTGGAACAACGGCCGCAAGTACAAGTGGATGAACCTCTTCGCGACGATCTGGGTCGGCTTCATCACGATCATCTTCTGCCTCCCGTTCACGCCGGCGGCGGTGCCGTGGAACGACGAGTTCGAATGGCAGTCGCTGAACTACGCGCCGGTGACGGTGGGCGTGGTGATCCTGCTGGCCGCCCTGGGGTGGCTGAGTGCCCGCAAGCACTTCACCGGGCAGGTGCGCGAGATCGAGATCGAGGAAGCGATCGGTCCCGAGCCAGAGGTTGGGCCGAACCGCCCGTGACCGCGGCGGCGTAACGTTTCCCCGATGACCGTCGAGGAGCTGAAGCAGGCGGTCGCGGACGGCACGGTCGACACCGTGCTGCTCGCGATCGCCGACATGGAGGGCCGGCTGCAGGGCAAGCGGCTGACCGCGAGCCACTTCCTCGGCGACGTGCTCGAGCACGGGGCGGAGGGCTGCAACTACCTGCTCGCCGTCGACGTCGACATGGAAACGGTCGGCGGC
Source organism: Actinomycetota bacterium (assembly GCA_030852475.1). Taxonomy (GTDB): domain Bacteria; phylum Actinomycetota; class Thermoleophilia; order Solirubrobacterales; family 70-9; genus VAYN01. Next base: position 1,803 of record JALYWY010000195.1, read on the forward strand.
TACGCGATGTCCTCCTGGGACACCGGCTACGGCGACTTCGAGATGGTCCCCGACCTGGAGACGCTGCGGCTGGTGCCGTGGCTGCCGGGGACGGCGATGGTGATGGCCGACGTGCAGTGGAGCGACGGGCGCGAAGTCGCCGCCTCGCCGCGCCAGATCCTGCGCCGGCAGCTGGCGCGGCTGGAGGAGCGGGGGATGGCCGCCACCGCCGCCACCGAGCTCGAGTTCATCGTCTTCCGCAACTCCTACGAGGAGGCCTGGAAGAAGGGCTTCCACGATCTCGAGCCGGCCAACCTCTACAACATCGACTACTCGCTGCTGGGGACTGCGCGGGTGGAGCCGCTGATCCGGCGGATCCGCAACGAGATGGCCGGGGCGGGGATGGAAGTGGAGAACTCGAAGGGCGAGTGCAACCTCGGCCAGCACGAGATCAACTTCCGCTACGACACCGCCCTGCGCAGCGCCGACAATCACGCGATCTACAAGAACGGGGCGAAGGAGATCGCCGCCCAGGAGGGACACGCGATCACCTTCATGGCCAAGTTCAACGAGCGCGAGGGCAACTCGTGCCACATCCACTGTTCGCTGGCAGAAGACGGCAGCAATGCCTTCGCCGGCGACCGGCAGCTGTTCGAGCGCTTCGTCGCCGGGCAGCTCGCCTGCATGCGCGAGCTGACGCTGATGTACGCGCCCCACGTCAACAGCTACAAGCGCTTCGCCAAGGGCTCCTTCGCCCCGACCGCGATCGCCTGGGGACGCGACAACCGCACCTGCTCGCTGCGGGTGGTCGGCCACGGGGAGGGATTGCGGGTGGAGAACCGGCTGCCGGGGGCCGACGTCAACCCCTACCTGGCGCTGAGCGCGATGATCGCCGCCGGCCTGCACGGGATCGACGCGGAGCTGGAGCTGGAGGAGGCCTTCGAGGGCAACGCGTACGAGTCCGACAAGCCACGGGTTCCGTCGAACATCTACGCCGCGCGCGACGCCTTCGCCGCCAGCGAGGTGGCGAAGGAGGCGTTCGGGGGCGAGGTCGTCGACCACTACCTGAACCGGGCCGGGGTCGAGATCGAGGCCTTCGAGGCGGCCGTCACCGACTGGGAGCGCTACCGGGGCTTCGAGCGGCTATGAGCGACGGTGAGGACAGCCGGGCCCCGACGATCGGGATCTGCGCCGCCGTCGAGCGGGTCAGCTGGGGCGTCTGGGACGGCTACGAGGTGACGCTGGCCCCGCGCACCTACGTGCGCTGCGTGCAGAAGGCCGGGGGGATCGCGATCGTGCTGCCGCCGGACACTTCAGCGGTGGAGGACCCCGACATCCTGCTCGACCGGGTCGACGCGCTGATGCTGGCCGGCGGCGCCGACATCGACCCGGCCAGCTACGGCGCCGAGCCTCATCCGGAGACGAAGGAGACCTGGCCTGAGCGCGACGCCTTCGAGCTGGCGCTGGCGCGGCGGGCGCTGGAGCGGGACATGCCGGTGCTGGGGATCTGCCGCGGCATGCAGCTGCTGAACGTGGCGCTGGGCGGGACCCTGGTCCAGCACCTGCCGGAGGCCCTCGGGGTCGAGAGGCACCGGACGGTGGCAGGGACCTTCAGCGAACACCACGTCCGGCTCGACCCGGAGTCGCTCGCCTGCTCTGCGGCGGGCGTCGAGGGCTTCGTCGTCTGGTCCCACCATCACCAGGGGGTCGACCAGCTGGGCGAAGGGCTGAAGGTGACGGGGTGGTCGCTGGAGGACGATCTGCCGGAGGCGATCGAGCTTCCCGGCAAGCGCTTCGCCCTCGGCGTCGTCTGGCACCCCGAGGAGGACGAGAACAGCCGCGTGATCGCGAGCCTGGTCGAGGCGGCGCGGGTGGTGGTGGCGCGATGATCGAGGTGATCGAGCCGGCGACCGAGCAGGTGATGGCCGAGGTGCCGCGGGCAGGGGTCGAGGAGGTAGACGAGGCGGTGGCGCGGGCGAAGGCGGCGTTCCCCGCCTGGCGGGCGGTGGCGCCGGCGGACCGGGCCAATCTGCTGCTCGACATCGCCGAGTGCATCGCGATGCGGTGCGAGCACCTCGCCCAGGTCGAGGCGCGCAACGCCGGCAAGCCGATCGCCGACGCGCGCGGCGAGATGGAAATGGTCGTCGACACCTTCCGCTACTACGCCGGTGCCCCGGAGCGGCTGCTCGGCCAGACGATCCCGGTAGCCGGCGGCGTCGACATGACTTTCCGCGAGCCGCTCGGCGTCGTCGGGCTGATCGTCCCCTGGAACTTCCCGCTGGTGATCGCCTCCTGGAAGGTGGCGCCGGCGCTCGCCGCCGGCAACTGCATCGTGCTGAAGCCGGCGGAGCTGACGCCGCTGACCGCGCTCGAACTGGAGAGCCTCGCGCTCGACGCGGGATTGCCGGAGGGGGTGCTGAACGTGGTGCCGGGGCCGGGCAGCGTCTGCGGCCGGCGCCTGGTCGAGCACCCCGACGTCGCCAAGATCGCCTTCACCGGGTCGACCGAGGTCGGCCGCGGTATCGCCGCCGGCGCCGCGGGGACGATCAAGCGGGTGACGCTCGAGCTCGGCGGCAAGTCGGCCAATGTCGTCTTCGCCGACGCCGATCTCGAGGCCGCCGCCGCGGCCGCGCCGATGGCGGTCTTCGGCAACGCCGGCCAGGACTGCTGCGCCCGCTCGCGGATCCTCGTCGAGCGCTCCGCCCTCGACGACTTCCTCACGGCGCTGCAGCCGGCTGTGGAGGGGATCGAGGTCGGCGACCCGCTGGCGGAGACGACGCAGATGGGGCCGCTGATCTCCGCCGACCAGCGCGAGACCGTCGCCGGCTATGTCACCGCCGATGCGCCGGTGGTGATCCGCGGCAATGCTCCCGACGGGCCCGGCTACTGGTTCCCGCCCACCGTGCTGGCGCCGGTCGCCAACGACGATCGCGCTGCCGCCGAGGAGATCTTCGGCCCGGTCGCCTGCGTCATCCCCTTCGACTCAGAGGAGGGGGCGGTGCGGCTCGCCAACGACACCGTCTACGGCCTCTCCGGCTCGGTCTGGACCGGCGACGGGGCGCGGGCGCTGCGGGTCGCGCGAGCGCTCGAGACCGGGGTGATCTCGATCAACTCCAACACCTCGGTCCGCGTCTCCACCCCCTTCGGCGGCTTCAAGCAATCGGGCGTCGGCCGCGAGCTCGGGCCGGACGCGCTCGACCACTACACCGACGTGAAGAACGTCTTCTACGCGACGGAAGGGGGGAGCTGATCGTGCCAGGGCGGCTGGAGGGGAAGGTCTGCGTCATCACGGGCACCGCGAGCGGGATCGGCGCCGAGTCGGCGCGGCTGTTCGCGGCCGAGGGGGCGAAGGTCGTGGGAATCGACCTCGACGCCGAGCAGGCGGTCGGGGCGCTGACGATCGCCGCCGACGTCGCCGACGAGGACCAGGTGCGCTCGGCCCTCGCCGAGGCGCGGGAGCGGTTCGGCCGCATCGACGTGCTGATGAACAACGCCGGCATCAACCCGACCGACGACGGCTCGGTCCTCGACACCGATCTCGAGGCCTGGCAGCGGGTCCAGGACGTCAACCTGCGCAGCGTCTTCCTCTGCTGCAAGCACGGCATCCCGCACCTGCTCGAGGCGGGCGGCGGCTCGGTGATCAACGTCGCCTCCTTCGTCGCCACTATGGGCGCCGCGGTGTCTCAGGCTTCCTACACCGCTTCCAAGGGAGCGGTCCTCTCGCTCTCGCGCGAGCTCGGGGTCGAGTTCGCCGACCGCGGCGTCCGCGTCAACGCCCTCTGCCCGGGCCCGGTCAACACGCCCCTCCTGAAGGAGCTCTTCGCCAAGGATCCCGACCGGGCCGCCAAGCGCCTCGTCCACATCCCGATGGGCCGGTTCGGCGAGCCCGACGAGATCGCCAAAGCGGCCCTCTTCCTAGCCGGCGACGACTCCAGCTTCGTCACCGCCAGCACCTTCCTGGTAGACGGCGGGTTGTCCGCCGCTTACTTGACGCCGGTCCAGGTGGATTAAATACCCAAATGTTCTTGACTAATATTCCCTGAGGCGCTACGCCTGTTCTCCCATACACAGGCTCCGGTCATTCCGGGGCGGGAACAGGAGAACTGTCATGAAGCACTTGAAGATGCTCGGCGTCGCGGCGATCGCGGCCATGGCCATGACGGCATTCGCCGCCGGCAGCGCCTCCGCGACCACACTTGAGGTCGGCGGAGTAGCGCAGAACGGCGCAGTGACTGTCACGGAAAGCCTCAAAACCAGCACCTCGACCTACATAAGCCGCACAGACGGCTCGCTCGCCAATACATGTGATGTATCTAATTTGACGGCAAAAACGGTGAGCCCCTTCACCGGTTCCACGGTGACAGCGCAGGTTGAAAGCCTGTCCTTCGTCAACTGCACCAGACCGGTAACCGTACATAAAACAGGCACCCTGCACTTTCAGCACACCAGTGGCACAAACGGTACCGTGACCTGGTCAGGGTCCGAAATCACAGTGTCATCTATTTTCGGCACCCTCAACTGCCAAACTGGTGCCGGCAGCAACGTCGGCACCCTTACAGGATCCGCGAGCGGCCACGCGGTAGTGCACTACAGCGCTGTGTTCAACTGCGGCATGTTCATGCCCTCGGGTTCGTGGAAAGGCACCTACGCCGTCACAACCCCGACAGGCCTGGGTCTCGTTGCTTGAGCAGAGAAGGCTGGATGCACCTGATCTTCCGCACCTTTCAGCTACAGGAGGAATGACATGAAGCACCTGAAGATGCTCGGTCTCGCCGCGGTCGCGGCTGTAGCGCTGACGGCGCTTACCGCCGGCAGCGCCTCGGCGACCACGCTCGAGATCGGAGGAGTCGCACAGAACCAAAAAGTCACACTCTCACAATCCCTCAAGCCCGGCAGTTCAATCACCATTAGCAGAACAGACGGATCGCTCGCCAATACATGCACTGCATCAACTACACATTACGAAACGACCACTTGGGGCCTTGCGAAGGTCGGGTGGGGCACCCCGAGCATCACGTACAGCAATTGCACCAGACCGATCTCCGTTCTCAAATCAGGCAGCGGCAGTATTGAACACATCGCCAGCACCACAGACGGAACAGTGGAATCATCGGGAGCCGAAATCACAGTCGGCTCGCCCTTCGGCACCCTCAACTGCCAAACCGGCGCGGGCGTCGACGTCGGTCGCTTGACAGGAACCGCGAGCAGTCACGCGGAACTGCATGTCAACGCCGTGCTCAACTGCGGCTTCCTGGTCCCCTCGGCGAGGTTGCAGGGCAGCTACGTGACCACATCCCCGACAGGCCTCGGCGTTGTTCCCTAGCCAGTCGCACGCGCTCAGGCAGGAGCCGTCCTCGGTAACGGGGACGGCTCTTCTCGCAAAGTCGCACTAAGGCAAGAAGAGGAGAAATGACATGAAGTTTCTGAAGATGCTCGGCCTCGCCACGGTCGCTGCCATGGCTCTCACGGCCTTCACCGCCGGCAACGCTTCGGCGACCGCACTTGAGGCTGGGGGCGTAGAACAAAATGGGACGGTGACTATCGAGATGAGCCTCGCCGCTGGCATCTCGATGATTATTGGCCGCACAGATGGCTCACTCGCCAATACATGCACCACGTCGAACCTGGCTGGCGATACGGAGACGTTCACCGGCACCACGGTGACAGGAGCGGTCGATTCGCTGTCCTTCAGCAACTGCACCAGACCGGTCGCCGTTCATAAATCTGGAACCCTGCACATCGCACACATTGCCGGCACCACAGACGGGACAGTCACTTCGTCGGGAGCAGAAATTACAACAGGGTCGCCCTTCGGCACCCTCAACTGCAAAACCGAAGCCGGCGTCGACATCGGCCGGCTGACAGGGACCGCGAGCGGCCACGCGACACTGGACTTCAGCGCCGTGATCAACTGCGGCTTCCTAATGCCCTCCGCAACGTGGAAAGGCACCTACGCGGTCACAAGCCCGACAGGGCTAGGGGTCGTTGCCTGAGCAGAGAGATGTCATTAACAGAGCTCTGGGCTTCCCGGAGCAGGAACAGGAGAATTCTCATGAAGTATCTGAAGATGCTCGGCATCGCCGCAGTAGCTGCTTTGCCGGCTTTCCTCGCCGGCAGCGCCTCGGCGACCACACTTGAGGTGAAAGGGGTCGCGCAGAACCAAGCCGTTACGTTCTACGGAAGCTCACTTAATTCGATGAAACTGGCCCGAACAGATGGAAGCATGGCAAATACATGCACGGACTCAAGTCTTCAGGCCACCACGGAAGCGCCTTTTACCAGCACCGCCTTGATCAAAACCGTGAGCGCCACGGTCTCGGAACTCAAATTCGAAGAATGTACGAAAGCCGTCCAAGTCCACAAAGCGGGAAAACTCAGCATCGCCTATAGCGGCGGAGTCACAGGCACAGACGGGACAGTGACCTCGTCGGGAGCCGAAATAACAGTCGGCTCGCCGTTCGGCACCCTCAACTGCAAAACCGGCGAAGGCGTCGACATCGGCACCCTGACAGGCCAGAGCTCCGGATTTGCCGGATTGGACATCAAAGCCGTGCTCAACTGCGGATTCCTCGTGCCCTCGGCAGTTTGGGAAGGGGGTTTCACCATCTTGACCCCAGTGGCACTTGGGGTCATCGAATAGGTAGGAGCATCGTCCTCAGCCAGCGGCGGCAAAGCTCTCGGCCGGCCCGGTTGAAGGCATTGATCTTCGATTCGGTCTCCGGCCCGAGGACGGAGGGGTCGATCCCGATGTGGACCGCGTCGGGGTCGGCCTCGTAGTCCTCGACCCAATGGAGGGCGTCGGCGCGGCTGACCTCGGGATGGAACTGGAGGGCCCAGGCGCGCTCGCCGATGCGGGCGCCCTGGAGGCATATCTCGCTGCGGGCGAGGAGAACGGCCCCCGGCGGTAGGGGGAACTCGTAGCTGTGCCACTGGAAGGCTTCGAAGGAGGGGGCTAAGGGGCCGAGCAGGGGGTCGTCTTCTCCCTCCGGCGTCACCTCCACCCGGTGCCAGCCGATCTCGGGCCGGGAGGCGCGGCGCGGCTCCGCGCCCGCCGCCGCCGCGACCAGCTGCCCGCCGAGGCAGAGGCCGAGGAGGGGCACCTCGCGCTCGAGCAACTCCCGCAGCAGCGCCTTCTCCTCCGCGATCCAGCCGTGCCGCGCCTCTTCGTCGACGTTCATCGCGCCGCCGAGGACGAAGACGGCGTCGTAGCCCAGCGGGTCCGCCGGCGGCTCGGGCCGCTCGGCCAGCGTCCACTCGTCGAGCTCGCCGCCCGCATCGGCGATCGCCTCGGCGAAGACCCCGGGTCCGGCATCGCGCTGGTGGACGATTGCGAGGACGCGCACCTGCGCGAGGGTACTCAGTCCCGCTGGTGCGGCCGAGCTATTGCAAGGGCGACTCGAAGCCCATCAGGCCGAAGGTGGCGCGGATTTTCGGCTGCTTGCCGTCGCGGGATTCGCTTGCGGCGCCGATCTCCATCAGCCTTTGGAGGCAGGAGTTGAGCAGGTCTCGTGCTTCTCCCCAGCCGGCCTCGTCGAGCTCGAGGGTGAGGTTGCTGAGATGGCGATCGGTGCGAGAGTCGAAAGTCCCGGACTCGAGGGCCTCCTTGATCGCTTTGTTGAGGACGTCGAGGCCGGCGACGCTGATCCCGTTGCGGGCGTCGGCCGGCAGCCGGCCCCAGAACTCGTCGCTCAGATAGGGGGTGACGACGCCACGGTAGAAGTGCTCGGTGGCGCCGCGGACCTGGCGCGTGTCCACCAGCTCGATCAGGCCGAGCTCGTGGAGGACGCGGACGTGGTAAGCGACGTACCCCACTACCTCGCCCTGTTCCTCGGCTATTTCGCTCGGGCTGGCGACTCGTTGGTTGAGGGCGGTCAGAGCCCGTGCCCGCACCGGGTGGGCAAGCGCTTTGAGGAGGGTCGAATCGTCGCCGGTGAGAGACGGTTCCTTCCGTCCGGCGGCCTTGCTTTTGCCAGCTCGTTTCTTGGCCACTGATCCCCTCCCATCAAGCGTTTAGTGCAGGGCCATTGATCAAGCATATTCGGTTCAAAGGGTGGTTTCCCAAATTGGGTTGGTTTTGGATCAGTCAACTCCATTAGTGGAATCTGCTCCACTAATGTGCCGCGGCGCAGAAGCGGCGGCGGGGGCGCCGTCGCGTGGCTCTGAAAGGGGGTGGAGTTCGTGGCGATCCAGAAAGCCGGAAGCGTTGCGCCGCTTCTCCAGACGACGAAGATCGGCTAGCGCCTCCGCGCTAGATCGAAGCCTGCCTGCCCCATCTCCTCCAAAGATTCAGCCCGGGTAATGGAGGAGATGGCGGCGGTGGGAGCAGTGCCCGGAACGGTACCGCCGACGACCAGGTGAAGGGGTTTCTCCACGTTGGCGCAGCGCGAGGCGATCTCGCCGACGATCTTCCCCGTCAGGCTTTGCGCGTCGAAGCGGCCCTCGCCGCTGACCACGGCATCCGCCGTCCGCAGACGACGGTCGAACCCGATCGCCTCGAGGACGAAGGCGGCGCCGGAGCGCAAGTCGGCGCCGTGGGCCCAGAGACCGCCGGAGAGCCCGCCGGCGCAGCCGCTCATCGGGACCCCGCGGGGGTCGCGAGGCAGCTCGGCCGCGAGCCGATCGAGTCGAGCGCTCAGGCGCTCGACCGCCTCCCGGTCGGCGCCCTTCTGGGGAGCGAAGAGGCGGGCGGCGTCTTCATAAGGGGCTTCGACGTCGCAGAGGACCTCGATCGATCCGCCGCCGAGCAGGCCTGCCTGCCCCAGCGCTTCGAGCGCACCGCGGCCGCCGTCGGTGGTGGCGCTGCCGCCCGCGGCTACGAGCACCTTGCGGGCACCGCTCTGGATCGCGGCGGCGACCAGCTCGCCGGTGCCGAAGGTGTCGGCTCGCTCCGGGTCCCGCTCCCCCGGTGCGACCAGTCCCAGCCCGGACGCCTGCGCCGCCTCGACGATCGCCGTCCCACCGTCGCCGAGCAGCCCGAAGCTCGCCTCGATCGGCCGGCGCAGCGGGTCGTGCGCCTCGACCTGACGGCGTTCGCCCCCGAGCGCCCCCAGCAACACGTCCATCGTCCCCTCGCCGCCGTCGGCGACCGGGCAAGGATCGACCTCCGCACCGCCGGCTTCGATTCCACCGGCTATCGCCGCTGCGACCGCGCCTGCGTCAAACGTCCCCTTGAACGAGTCCGGCGCGACCAGGAACCGCATCGGCGCTCAGCCCGGCGCCGGGGCCTGCGAGGCCATCTGCCGGTAGCCGCTGGCGCTGGGATGGATGCCGGTGTCGCCGCTGATCACCCAGGGGCTTTCGCCGCCCTCGGGCCCTTCGCAGAAGGACAGCGGGTGCAGGACCTCGAGCTCGTCCTGCGTCGGTTCCGACTGCACGCTCGGGCCGTCGACCCGGTAGCCGAAGAGCGAGCAGGTGTAGCGCGAGGGGAAGACCGGCGAGACGTCGATGCCGACGCTGAAGTGGGGCGGCGTCACGACCTGGAGCCGTTTCGAGCCCACCGCGGCGGCGACCGTGGCGATTTCCCGGTTCAGCAGCGCGCCCATCGCGGCGATCTGGGTGGCGCTGTAGGCGATCGCGGTCGAGGGCACCGAGAGGTGGTACTGCATGAGGAAGATCGTCGCGCCGGTGTTCTGCACCAGGTAGGTGTAGAGCGCTTTCAGGTGTTCCTGCAAGCCGACTTCGGCGAACGCTTCTTCGACGCAGCGCTGGTAGCCGCCGAAGACGTCGGCGTAGATCGCGCAGCCCATGTTGTCGAGGCCGAAGAGCATTTCCGAGAGCAGCGGGTTGGCGCCCATCGTCATCAGGACGTAGTCGGGGTCTTCGGCGGCGATCGCTTCGGCGGTCGAGTGGAATTCGCCGCCGGGCGCCCAGTCCTTGGGTTCCGAGCCGCTGATCGCGTAGTTCTTGTAGTTGCCGATCCCGTGTTCGTTCGCCCACTGCGCCGCCCAGGAGACGTTGTTGGCGAGGCCGTAGTCGGTCGCGTACTTCACCTTCTTTTCTTCGCTGGTCCGGTTCAGCGAGTTGGAGGAGCAGGCGTCGTCGAATTCCTTGGCGCTCGGCCGGCATTCGAGCAGCTGCCCGATCGTCATCGAGCTGCCGTCGTCGTAGAAGCCGAAGCCGGCGGTGACCGAGTCGCCGAGAGCGCGGACGACGGCGCCGGGGGCGCCGCCGACCGTCACCTGCACGAACTGGAAGTTCTCGCCGGTCAGGTGAATTTCGTTGCGGCCGCGCTTGCCCTTCGGGGCGCGGTAGATCAGCTGTCCGTTCTTGATCTGGGTGGCCGACCTGGGGTACGCCTCCTCCCATTCCGTCGGCGTGTCGCAGTCGGGCAGCGGCGTCGAGATCCGCCTGCCCGGCTGCACCCGCAGGTGGGGGACGCTGCTGCAGAGGGTCCCCTTGCGCGGACCGACCGTGGGGAGGTGCGTGGCGCTGTCGACCGAGCGCTGCTCGGCCTTCCCGTCCCCATCCAGGTCGAGCCTCCCGACGGCCACGACTCGAACTCGCTGCGCATGCGCCCGGCGGGTGAGGGATTTGCTCAGCCTGACCCGGTGGACGAAGGGGAAGCCGCGGCGCCTGTCCGGGGAGCGGACCCGGCCGCTGGCGAGGCGATCGCGGAGGATCCAGGAGCGTCTCGCCTTCCCGTTCCGTCCCAGCAGCGCGACCCGCGTCTCCACCACCCGGCCGGCCAGCTGGATCGGGTAGCGGACCGGGATCAGGAGCGAGGCGCGGCCGCGCTCGATCGCGCTCACCCCGACCTTGCCGATCTCGACCTTCGCCAGCGGCTTCACCGGCGCCGGTTTCGCGGCGGCCGGGCCGGCCAGGGCCAGGCCGACGGTCGCCAGCAGCAGGGCGAGGAAGAGCGGGCGCATGTTCACGCGCGACATCATCGCGGCTTGCCCCGCTGGTAGAGCCAGCGGTCGAAGAGCGAGTCGAGCTCGCGGCCGGAGACGCTCTCGGCGAGGGCGATGAACTCGCGGATCGTGGCGCTGCCGTAGCGGTGGTCGCGGGTCCACCGGCGCAGCACCCGCAGCAACGGCTTCGTCCCGACCTCCTCCCGCAGAGCCTGCACCGCCATCGCCCCGCGCACGTAGACAGTGTGATCGAAGAGGTGGCGGGCGTCGCCGGGATGACCGGGCGGCGGGTTCCAGAACTCCTCGTTGGAAGCCGGCACTTCGTAGAGCCGGTCGAAGATCTCCCTGGCGCTGCGGCCGCCGTGCCGCTCGGTGTAGTACCACTGGCTCCAGGTCGCGAACCCCTCGTTGAGCCAGATTTCCGGCCAGCGCTGGAGGCCGACCGAGTTGCCGAACCACTGGTGCGCGGTCTCGTGGACGAGGGTGGTCAGGTCGGGGACGTAGGCGTAGATCGGGCGGCTCTGCGTCTCCAGGGCGTAGCCGAGGTCTGGCGCGTAGTCGACCAGCGAGCCGGCCGAGCCGAAGGGGTACGGGCCGAAGAGGCGGCTTTGGAAGCGGATCACCTCCGGCAGCGCGGCGAGCACCCGCCGCGACGGCCCCGCCAGGCGCGGGTCGACCAGCGTCCATGCCGGCCGGCCCCAGGCGCGGGTCTTCACCAGCTTGCCGCGGCCGATGTTGAGGACCGCCAGGTAGGGGCTCATCGGCGCCCGTTCCTCCCAGTGGTAGCGAGCGCGGCCGCGCCAGCGGGGCACCCGCGACAGCTGCCCGTTCGCCACCGCTTTCAGCCGGGCGGGCAGGGTGATTTCAAAGTCGAACTTCGCCTTGTCCCCCGGGACGTTGTTGCAGGGGATCCAGGCCGCCGTTCCCTGCGGCTCGCCGACCGCGATCACCCCGTCGTCGGTGCGGAACCAACCCTCCGGAGTGCCGTCGGGATCGACGACCGTCGGCGGCACGCCGCTGTAGCGGACGACGACGTTGAAGAGGCGCCCCTCCTCGATCTCCCTCTCGGGGAAGATCAGGAGCTTGCCGTCGCGGCGGCGGAACCGCGCCGCCCTGTTGTCCACCACGAGCTTGCCGATCCGCGGACCGCGGAAGTCGAGGGAGAAGCGCCGGAGGTTCTCGGCGGCCCGCGCGGCGACCATGGTCCTCGCCTCGATCCGCCCGCTCTTCGGCATGTAGACGATGTCCACGTGGTAATCGAGGGCGTCGTAGCCGGCATTGCCGGCGCCGGGGAAGAACGGTTCCCCGGCCGCGGCGGCCTCGCCGGCCCCGCCGCCGAGGGCGAGCGCCAGCAGAGCGAAGGGGAGGGTGAGCCAGGAGGCGCGCAAGGGCGCATCCTACGATGCCCCCATGGCCTCCGAGATCGAGCGGAAGTTCCTCCTCGACCAGTTGCCGGCGGAGCTGGAGCAGAACCCCGCGGCTGACATCGAGCAGGGGTACCTGACGATCGCCAAGGACGCCGAGGTGCGGGTGCGCCGCCGCGGGGAGAGCTTCACCCTGACCTTCAAGCGCGGCGATGGCGAAGAGCGTGAGGAGGCCGAGGTCGAACTCGACAGTCGCCAGTTCCACGCGCTGTGGAAGACCACCGAGGGAAGGCGGCTGACGAAGCGGCGCTACCTGGTCTCGCTCGGCGACGGGCTTCGCGCCGAGGTCGACGTCTACTTCGGGCCGCTCGCCGGACTGCGAGTGGTGGAGGTGGAGTTCCCCTCGCGGGAGGCGGCGGCGTCCTTCCAGGCGCCGAGCTGGTTCGGCCGCGAGGTCACCGGCGACAAGCGCTACGCCAACCAGGCGCTGGCGATCGGTGGTATCCCTAACGAAGTGTCTGGTGACAGCAGCCGCACCTACGGGCTGAAGCAGGGCGAGGGTCTCGCCCCGGGAACGAAGCGGATCGCCGGCGGCCGGATCGAGAAGGCGCTGGAGCGACTGCGCGGCATCGACTCCGGCGAGACCGAGAAGGCAGGCGCCGTCCACGGCGCGCGCAAGGACATGAAGAAGCTGCGCACGCTCCTGCGGCTCCTCCGCGACGAGCTCCCCGGGGACGTCTGCCGGGAGGAAAAGGAGCGCTACCGCGACGCCGCCCGCAAGCTCTCGGCGAGCCGCGACGCGGAGGTGAAGCTGCAGACGCTGGCCCGTCTCGGCGAGCAGGCGGAGGAGCTCCCGGAGGAGGCGGTCGGGACCTGGAGGCAGTTCCTCGAGGGCGACCGCAAGCTGGCCGCGAACACGGACGAAGCCGCCTTCGAGGAAGCGGTGGCGCTGATCGAGGGGGGCCGGGACGGGATCGAGTCGTGGCGGCTGGAGGGAGAGGAGTGGAAGGCGATCGGCAGTGCTCTCACCCGCATTTACCGCCGCGGTCGCCGGGCCATGAAGGCGGCCAGGAAGGACCCGAGCGAGGACAACTTCCACCAGTGGCGGAAACGGGCGAAGGACCTGCGCTACGCGCTCGAACTGCTGGAGAGGGCCTGGAAGGAGCAGCTGGAGGCGACCGCCGCTGAGGCCGACCGCCTCGGCGAGCTGCTCGGCGACCACCACGACCTCGCGGTGCTGCGGGAAGACCTGCACGAGCGACGGCTGGGCGTGGAGGAGACGCGGCGATTGGAGGCGGCGATCGACGCCCAGCAGGAGCAGCTCGCCGCCGGGGCCTTCGAACTCGGCCGCCGCCTCTACGCCGAGCGCCCGAAGGAGTTCGGCCGCCGCCTCGGCCGGTACTGGGAGGCCTGGCGCGGGTAGGCCAGAACCGTGCCCTCGAAAGCGAAAAAAGAGCTCGGCGAGTACGAGCGCAAGCGCGACTTCGGCAAGACCTCGGAGCCGGCGCCGAAGCGTCGGCGCAAGAAGAAGGGCGCGCCGCGCTTCGTCGTCCAGGAACACAGCGCCCGCCGCCTGCACTGGGACCTGCGGCTCGAGCACGAGGGAGTCGCCGCCTCCTGGGCGATCCCCAACGGGATCCCCGAAGACCCTTCGGAAAACCGCAAGGCCGTCCACACCGAGGACCACCCGCTCGAGTACCTGGAGTGGGAGGGCGAGATCCCGCAGGGCGAGTACGGCGCCGGGACGATGACGATCTGGGACTCGGGCACCTACGAGCTGGAGAAGTGGGAGCCGGGCAAAGTGATGGTCAACTTCGACGGCGAGCGGTTGCAGGGCCGCTACGCGCTGTTCCGCGCCGGCAAAGCCGAGAAGGACTGGATGATCCACCGGATCGACCCGCCGCTGCGCGAGCGCGATCCCTTCCCCGAGAACGTGGTGCCGATGCTGGCCCGGCTCTCGACCCTGCCGCGCGACGACGGCAAGTGGGCGGTCGAGGTGAAGTGGGACGGGGTGCGGGCGATCGCCTACTGCCAGCCGGGCCGGCTGGAGCTGCAGACGCGCAACCTCCACACGGTCACCGCGCAGTACCCGGAGGTGCGGCGGCTCGCGCGCGCGCTCGGCTCCCATGACGCCGTCCTCGACGGGGAGCTGGTCGCCTTCGACGAGAACGGCAGGCCGAGCTTCGAGCGACTGCAGCAGCGGATCCACAACACCGACGAGAACGTGATCAAGCGGCGGATGAAAAGCCACCCCGTCGTCTACGTCATCTTCGACCTGCTCTATCTGGACGGGGAAGACCTGACCTGCGAGCCCTACAGCCGCCGCCGCGAGCTGCTCGAGGACCTGGAGCTCTCGGGCGAGAGCTGGCAGACGCCGGGCCACTCGGTCGGCCACGCCAAGGAGCTGCTCGAGGCGAGCAAGGAGCAGGGCCTGGAGGGGGTGATGCTGAAGCGGGTCGACTCCTTCTACGTCCCCGGCAAACGCACCGGCGCCTGGCTGAAGGTGAAAAACACCAGCCGCCAGGAGCTGGTGGTCGGCGGCTGGACCCCTGGCGAAGGCCGACGCAAGAAACAGCTCGGCGCCCTCCTCGTCGGTTACTTCGAGGAGGACGGCGGCGAGCCGGTGCTCCGCTACGCCGGCAAGGTCGGCACCGGCTTCAGCGATCAGGACCTGACCGCCCTGACCGCGCGGCTGGCGCCGCTGGAGCGGAAGAAAACCCCCTTCGGCGCCGGTCCGAAACCGCCCAAAGGGGCCCGCTTCGTCGAGCCGCAGCTGGTCGCCGAGATCGAGTATCGGGAGATGACCAAGGAGGGGATGCTGCGCCATCCCGCTTACAAAGGCCTGCGCGAGGACAAGGCCGCGGTCGAGGTCGAGCTGGAGCGGGCGACCGACCCCGAGGGGGAGTCGCTGACGGCGCGGGCGCAGAAACGACCGCGCAACAAAGCCGCGGTCACGGTCGAGGGGCGCGAGCTCGAACTCTCCAACCTCGGCAAAGTGCTCTACCCGCAGGCCGGCTTCACCAAGGGCGAGCTGATCGACTGGTACGCCCGCATCGCGGAGGTGCTGCTGCCGCACCTGCAGGGCCGGCCGCTGACCTTGAAGCGCTATCCCGAAGGCGTCGAGGGCAAGCACTTCTACGAGAAGCGCTGCCCCGGCCATCGCCCCGACTGGGTGACCACCGCGTCGGTCTGGAGCGAGCGCCACGAGGGAGAGATCGACTACTGCGTGGTCGAAGACCTGCCGACCCTGGTCTGGCTCGCCAACCTCGCCGACATCGAGCTCCACACCTCGCTCTCGCGGGCCGAGGCGATGGAGCACCCGACGGCGATGGTCTTCGACCTCGACCCGGGCCCGCCCGCAGACGTCATCGACTGCGCCCGGGTCGCGGTCTGGCTCCACGGCATGTTCGAGCAGCTCGGCCTCAACTGCTATCCGAAGACCTCGGGGTCGAAGGGGATGCAGCTCTACGTCCCGCTCAACAGCGGCGCCACCTATGAGCAGACCAAGCCCTTCGCGAAAGCGGTCGCCGAGACCCTGGAGCGGAAGTTCTCCGATCGCGTCGTCTCGCAGATGTCGAAGGCGAAACGGCCCGGCAGGGTCTTGATCGACTGGAGCCAGAACGACGTCCACAAGACGACCGTCTGCGTCTACTCCCTGCGGGCGAAAGACCGGCCTACCGTCTCGACGCCGCTGGAGTGGGACGAGGTGGAAGCGGCGCTGGAGACGGGTGAGGCGGAGGCGCTGGTCTTCGACCACGCCGCCGTGCTCGAACGTGTCGCCGCCAAGGGAGATCTCTTCGCCCCGCTGCTGAGCGAAGAGCAGGAGTTGCGTTAGGAACCCTTCCTCAACGGGCAAGGGGGGTGTATGACCGAGGGGCCGAAGCCGATCGCGCTTGCCGCCGCCTTCATCGCCGGCGTCGTTCTGGCGCGGGCAGCGTCGCGACGGGAGAGGAGGACGGGGGATGGCTGACGACGTCGGTCGCAGCGAGGAGAAGCGCATCGATACCGGCGGGGACGTCCGCCGCGACTACGCGCCCGAGGGGGAGGCCTCGAAGTCAGGGCTTCCCTCGACGCTGAAGCGGACGCTGACCGAGTTCCAGGAGGACAACCTCACCGACTGGGCGGCGGCGCTCACCTACTACGGCCTGCTCTCGCTGTTCCCGGCGCTGATCGCGATGCTCTCGCTGATCGGGATCTTCGGCGACCCCAAAACCACCACCGACACGCTGACCGAGATCATCACCGAACTCGGGCCGGAGTCGGCGGCGGAAACCTTCGAAGGCCCGATCGACTCGATCGTCGAAAACCAGAGCGCGGCCGGCTTCGCCTTCGTCTTCGGGCTTGCCGCGGCCCTGTGGTCGGCCTCCGGCTACGTCGGCGCCTTCACCCGCGCCTCCAACATCATCTACGAGACCCCCGAGGGGCGGCCGTTCTGGAAGCTGCGGCCGCTGCAGATCGCGATCACCCTGGCGATGATCATCCTGATGGCGCTGCTCGCCGTCGGCCTCGTCGTCAGCGGCCCGGTGGCGGAAGCGATCGCCGGCCCGGTCGGCCTCAGCAGCACCGCGGTCGACATCTGGGACATCGCCAAGTGGCCGGTGATGGCGGCGATCTTCATCGTCATGGTCGACCTCCTCTACTACACGACCCCGAACGTGAAGATCCGCGGCTTCAGGTGGGTCACCCCCGGCGCGATCCTCGCGATCGTCGTCTGGGCGATCGCCTCGGCGCTGTTCGCCCTCTACGTCGCCAACTTCGGTTCCTACGACAAGACCTACGGCACCCTCGGCGGCCTCGTCGTGCTGTTGCTCTGGTTCTGGATCACCAACCTGGCGATCCTCTTCGGTCACCAGATGAACGCCGAGCGCGAGCGCAGCACCGAGATCGAGGAAGGTATTCCACGAGCCGAGAAGGAGATTCAGCTCGAGCCGCGGGATGAGCCGAAGGACCAGAAGACCACGTAGCCACAGCGGGAGAGAGGAGCAGCGATGAAGTTCATCTTCGCCCCGATCAGCATCGTCCTCGGGCTGATCGCCGGGAGCATCGGCAAGAAGATCTTCGAACAGGTCTGGGGGTTGATCGACGAAGAGGAGCCGCCGAAGCCCGAGCACCGCGAATTCTCCTGGCCGAAACTGATCGCCGCGCTGGTGGTCGAGGGGGCGATCTTCCGGCTCACCAAAGGGCTGGTCGACCATGCCACCCGCACCTCGTTCGCGAAGGTGAGCGGTACCTGGCCGGGCGAGGAGCGTCCTGAGCGGGAGTAGATCCCTTCGCGCCGGGTAGCTATTGGATTGCACCAGTCGTTCAATGGAAACCAGCGAACGGAGGAGAGATGAACAGCAGGGCAGACAGGGCAGACCGCGGAGGCATCGGCGGGATCTCTTTAGGGGGCATCCTCGTGATCATCGGGATCATCGTGGCGCTCTTCTGGAGCCTCCTGCTGGGAATCATCATCATCCTGATCGGGTTGATCGCATTCGGCGGCTTCGCTCGCGGGAAGTGGTACTAACGCCGTAACCACACGCCTGGCCCTGGGAGGTGCGGATCGGTAAGGTCCGCGCCTTGCCAGGGGTACCGTCGCGAACCGCTCGCATCGCCTGCATCGCCCTCGCGGTAGTCGCTGTCTTCGTCGGCTGGTTGATAGTCGGCACGGCGAACTCGGGGCTCGCCTTCTTCTTCTCGCTGCCGATCGGGCTGGCGGCCTGGTGGTTCGGCGCGCGGGGAGGCCTGCTTGTCGCGCTGGTCTGCCTCGTCCTCTATGTGGTCGGGGACGTCATCAACCCAGTCCCGGAATTTGCGCTCGCGCTGCTGATCCGCGCCGTCTTCTTCCTCGGGGTGGTGGTGCTCGTCGCCTGGCTCGCCGAACGACTGCGCACCCTCGAACACTCGGCGGACGAACTGGAGGCGATCCGGTCGGCGCTGACGCCGGCCGACCTGCCCGAGCTGCCCGGCGTCGATGCGGCCGCGGCGTTCGTCCCCTCCGAACTCGGGGTGTCCGGCGACTTCTACCTGCTGACCAACGGCCCCGACGGGTCGGCGCTGGCGGTCGTCGGCGACGTCGTCGGACATGGGCCCGAGGCAGCGCGGCTCGCCACCTTCATCAGGGCCCGTCTCGCCGCCTTCGCCGCCAGCACCAGCAATCCGGCGGAGCTGCTGACGCTGGCCAACGCGGCGCTGGCCGAGCGGCCCGGCCGCAAGCAGGAGCTGGTCAGCGCGGTGTGCGTGCGGCTGCACCCCCAGGAGCGGACCATCTGCTGGGCAAGGGCGGGGCACCCGCCGCCGTTACGGATGCCGGAGCTGGAGGAGCTGCCGGCGGACGGCTCGACTTTCCTGCTCGGGGCGGAGGAGACGATCGAGCTGGAGAACACGGAGAGCTCGGTGGAGGGCAGCGAGGGGTTGGTCGTCTACACCGACGGGGCGACCGACGTCCGGCGCGGCCGCGAGATGTTGGGCTTGGAAGGGCTCACCGGTCTGCTGGCGCCCCTCTCCGGACTCGCGGCGCGCGTGGTCGTGAGCGAGGTGGAAAGGGCGATCCTCGCCTGGGCCGACCGCCCGATCCGCGACGACCTCTGCCTCGTGGTGCTGAAGCCGAAACCCGTGTGACAGCGGTTCCAGGTGCCTTTTGGCACCTCCGGAATCAGTCACACGCAGGGGATTGACCGGCGGGAGGCAGCCTGGCAAAACAGGTGTGTGTATTTCTCCTGACTCCCGAGGCGCCAGTGAAAGCAAACGTCTCGGGAGTTTCTGTTCAACCGGCGGCGCGATAGCGTCAAACGCGTGCCGCTCGCCGAACCGACCTTCGCGGTCACCAACCGGATTCCCGAGTCCGCGGTGGGGATGCTGCGGGAGGCGGGAGAGGTGCGGCTCGACGAGCGGGAGGCGGCGATCCCGCGGGAGGACCTGCTGGAGCTGGTCGCGGGGGTGGATGCGGCGCTGACCCTCCTGCACGACCGGGTCGACGCCGAGTTGTTGGACGCGGCCGGGCCGCAGCTGCGCTGCGTCGCCAACGTCGCGGTCGGGTACGACAACATCGACCTGGCGGCCGCCGCGGAGCGGGGCGTCGTCGTCACCAACACGCCCGGGGTGCTCGACGACGCGACGGCCGACCTGACCCTGGCGCTGCTCCTCGCGGTAACGCGGCGGGTGGTCGAGGGCGACCGCCTGGTCCGCTCCGGCCGCTCCTGGAACTGGGGGATGTCCTTCATGCTCGGCAGCTCGCTGCGGGGGAAGCTGCTGGGGATCGTCGGTCTCGGCGGGATCGGCAGGCGGGTGGCGGAGCGGGCCCGCGCCTTCGGGATGGAGATCGCCTACCACTCGCGGCATCCGGCGCCGGCGGAGATAACCGCAGCGCTCGATGCCGAGCGGATGCCGCTGGAGCGGCTCCTGGCCGAGGCCGACGTCGTCAGCCTGCACTGCCCGCTGACGCCGGAGACGCACCACCTGATCGGGGCGGAGGAGCTGGCTTCGATGAAGCCGAGCGCCGTCCTGGTCAACGCGGCGCGCGGCCCGGTCGTCGACGAGCGGGCGCTGGCCGCGGCGCTGGCGAGTGGCGGGATCGCCGCGGCGGGGCTCGACGTCTACGAGCGCGAGCCGCGGGTGGAGCCGGCGCTGCTGGAGCTCGACAACG
>JALYWY010000202.1 GCA_030852475.1 Actinomycetota bacterium
GCCTGGTCGGGCAGCTGCGCGGCTCGGTCTCGCTGACGAAGATGATGATGCACTCGGTCGAGCTCTACCGGCGGCTCAAGGACGAGTCCGAGTTCGACCCCGGCTGGACCGAGTGCGGCGGCATCCGGCTCGCCTCCAGCGAGGAGCGGATGGAGGAGCTGCGCCGCCAGGCGGGCTGGGCGAAGACCTTCGGATTGCCGCTGGAGCTGATCTCGGCCGAGGAGGCGAAGGACCTGTTCCCGCTGATGTCGACCGAGGGCGTGCTCGGCGCCGCCTGGCTGCCGACCGACGGCTACATCGACCCCGCGCAGCTGACCTACGCGCTCGCCGACGGCGCCCGCCAGGGGGGCTGCCGCATCTTCACTTCGACCCGGGTGACCGGAATCGACGTGCGCGACGGTCGCGTGCGCGGCGTGCGGACCGACAAGGGAGACGTCGAGGCCGATGTCGTGGTCGACGCCGGCGGCATGTACGCGGCTGAGATCGCGCGGATGGCCGGCGTCCGCGTGCCGCTGATCCCGATGTCCCACCAGTACCTCGTCACCCAGCCGCTCGACGCGGTCCGCGAGGCGCGGCAGAGCTTTTCGTCGCATAGCGATAGAAACCTCAGCCGCGGCCACCTCCCCACCCTGCGGGACCCCGACCTGCTCGTCTACTACCGCGAGGACGGCGACGGGCTGGTGATGGGCGGTTACGAGCGACAGAGCGAACCGGCCTTCCTGCCCGGCGGCCCGAGCCGGGTCGAGGAGATCCCCCAGGACTTCAACGGCCGCCTGCTGGAAGAGGAGTGGGACCGCTTCGAGGAGATCACCGAGAACTCGAAGCGGCGGGTGCCGGCGATGGAGCAGATCACCGTCACCAAACTGATCAACGGGCCGGAGGCGTTCACGCCCGACAACGAGTTCTGCCTCGGCGAGACCGAGGTCGCCGGCTTCTTCGTCTGTGCCGGCTTCTGCGCCCACGGGCTGGCCGGGGCGGGCGGGATCGGCAAAGTCGTCGCCGAGTGGATCGCCGAGGGAGAGCCGAGCCTGGACCTCTGGCACATGGACATCCGCCGCTTCGGCGCCCAGTACCGCTCCCCCGCCTACACCCACGCGCGAATCAAGGAGACCTACGAGACCTACTACGACATCCGCTACTCCAACCACGAGCGCGAGGCGGGGCGGCCGCTGCGGATCTCGCCGGCCAACGTCTGGCACCGCGAGCACGACGCGGCCTTCGGCGAGAAGTCGGGCTGGGAGCGGGTCAACTGGTACGACTCGAACGCGGCGGCAGGGGACGAGGGGCTGCGGCCGCGGGGCTGGGCGGGGCAGCACTGGTCGCCGGCAATCGGCGCCGAGCACCGCGCCACCCGCGAGGCCGTCGCGCTCTTCGACGAGTCCTCCTTCGCCAAGCTGGAGATCGAAGGGCACGGCGCCGCGACGCTGCTCGAACTCCTCTGCGACAACGAGGTCGCCCGCGGCGTCGGGCAGATCACCTACACGCAGATGCTCAACCACCGCGGCGGCATCGAGTGCGACTTCACCGTCGCCCGCCTCGGCGAGGGGCGCTTCTCGATCGTCACCGGCACCGCCTTCGGCAACCACGACCGCGAGTGGATCCGCCGCCACCTCCCCGGCGACGACGAGGTGCGGGTCCGCGACGTCACCTCGCAGTGGGCCTGCTTCGGGATCTGGGGACCGCGGGCACGCGAGGTGCTGCAGCCGCTGACTCCGCAGGACCTCGGCAACGACGCCTTCCCGTACATGTCGCTGCGCGAGACGACCGTCGGCAACGTGCCGGTGCGGATGCTGCGGGTGACCTACGTCGGCGAGCTCGGCTGGGAGATCTACTGCCCGACCGAGTACGGGCTGGGGTTGTGGCGAGCGCTCTGGGAGGCGGGGCAGCCGCACGGGATCGTCGCCGGCGGCTACCGCGCGATCGACAGCCTCCGCCTCGAGAAGGGCTACCGCGTCTGGGGCGCCGACATCACTCCCGACGAGACCCCCTACGAAGGCGGCGTCGGCTTCTGCGTCAAGCTCGAGAAGCCCGACGGCTTCAACGGCCAGGACGCGCTGCTCGCGGCCAAGGAGCGCGGCCCCCGCGCCCGCCTCTGCTGCCTCACCCTCGCCGACCCCCGCTCGATCGCCCTCGGCAACGAGCCGGTTCGCGTCGACGGCGAGATCGCCGGCCGCGTCACTACCGGCGGCTACGGCTACACCGTCGAGCGCTCGATCGCCTACGCCTACCTGCCGCCGGAGCGGGCCGAGCCCGGCACCGCGGTCGAAATCGAGATCTTCGGCCGGTGGGTAGAGGGCGAGGTGGCGAAGGAGCCGCTCTTCGACCCCAAGGGCGAGCGGATCCGCGCCTAGGTCGGCGCGCCCTCGAGCCGCAGCGGCGCCGGCAGGAGACCGGCGAGGATGTGCTCGGTCCCCTCGGTGTGCTCGCGCATCAGCCGCACCGCCCGCGCCCCGTCGCCCTTGCGCAGCGCCTTGACCAGGCGGGCGTGCTGATCGTTGGAGCTGGAGAGGACCTCGGGCGGGTGGGCGATCAGCGCGATCAGGTCGCTCATCTGCGACTGCACGTCGGTCATCGCGCTCAGCAGCCGGGGTGACTGCGCGGCCTCGGCGATGCTGATGTGGAAGCGGACGTCGAGGCGCCGGTACTCCTCGAAGTCCTCCAGCGCCTCCCCCATCTTCGCCACCTGCTCGTCGAGCCGGTCGAGCTGCGCCTCGCTCCCCCGCTCCGCCGCCAGCAGCACCGCCCCCGTCTCGATCACGACGCGGTAGTCGAGCACCTCCCAGGCGCCCTCGGTAAGCCGCTCGCCGTCCTGCCGCTCGGTCAGCGGCGGCTGCTCGGCGACGAAGGTGCCGCCGGTCCGTCCCCGCAGCGAGACCAGGTGCCCGCTCTGGACGAGCGCCGTCAGCGCCTGCCGCAGGGTCGAGCGGGAAATCCGCAGCCGCTTCGCCAGTTCCCGCTCGGGCGGCAACTTGGCCCCGGGCGCGAGCAGTCCGAGCCGGATCGCGCTTCCCAAGCGCTCGACCGTCTCCTCGAAGGTGCTCGCCGGCTGCACCGGCATGAATACCGCCTCAAGCGCCGCGTCGCGCTCCATAGGAGAACCGTACCGCCGGTTAGAGATCTGTGTGCGGTCGGCCGCTCGCGCGCCGAGCTACTCGCTGATTTTCACTCCGCGCTTCGCCTTGTTGTTCTTCAGATTCGGGTCGGTCACACCCGAGCGGACGCGGGCTCGGACTTGGACTTTGCCGGGATTCTCCGGCCGCACCACGACCCGCAGCTTCTTCGCTTTGCCCGCGGCGATATCGCCGAGCTGGCAGGTCAGCTTGCGCTTGCCGCCTTTGACTTTCCCGACTTTGCAGGCGGGTTTCCCGTTCACTTTCCCTGCCGCGACCTTGCGCGTGAGGGCGGGAACCGCGCCCTTGACGACCACCCCGGTCGCCGTGCTCGGCCCGTGGTTGCCGACCGTCACGAGGAAGGCGAGCCTGCCTCCCACCACCGGGCGTTTCGGCTTCGGCTTTATCCGCAGGCGCAGGTCCGCCGCGGCCCGCGTCGGTGACGTGGGCGGGGTCGTCACCAGCGCCCGCTCGAAGGCGCCGATATCGCAGCTCGGTCCCTGTGGCCGGGTGACCCCGCGCTGATCGGCGGGCGGACAGCCATCGTTGGTGCCCGCGTCGATGGCCGGGCTGCCCTCGAGCAGCGCCAGCGTTTCGGTTTCACCGCCGTTGTTGGCGAGCGGGCCGAGCTTCGCGTCGACGTTCTGCTTGCTCCCCGGGTCGGTGAACATGCAGCTCTCGTCGTTGGAGAGGTTGTTGCTGGAGGTGAGCATCGCCACCGAGCCGCAGTTGGGGCCCGCGGGGGCGGTGTTGCCGGCCACGATCGTGTTCTTCACCGCGAGCTCGGTGACCACCGTCGGCGTCGGGTTGAAGATCGAGAGGCCGCCGCCGCTGCCCGTCGCCCCGACGCTGTTGCCGGCGATCGTCGAGTTGAGGATGCTGACTTTGCTCGGTTCCACGTCGGTCGGGTCGAGCGCGGCGAGGATGCCGCCGCCCATCACCATCCCGGCGGCGCTCTCCGCGCTGTTGCCGGCGACGGTCGAGTTGGTCATCGTAAGGTCGCCGAGGATGTAGATGCCGCCGCCGAGGCCCTCGATCAGGCCGCCGGTGACTTCGTTGCCGGCGATCGTGCTGTCGTTGATCGCGATCGCGGTCGCGTTCACGCCCTCCGGCGGGGCCGAGATGCCGCCGCCGTTTTTGGCGGCGCTGTTGCCGGAGACGTTGACCGAGTCGAGGGTCAGCTGTTCGGCTTCGTAGGCGAGGATGCCGCCGCCGTCGCCGGCGAGCTCTTCGCCCGTCCCTTCCGCGGCGAGGCCGCCGGTGATCGTCACGCCTTCGACCGTCACTTCGTCGGTTTCGAGGTTGAAGACGCGGGAAGCCCCATGCGCGTCGATCACGGTCTGCCGCGCTCCGGCCCCGCGGATCAGCAGCGATTCGGCGCCGCTGGCCACGAGTTCGCCGTTGTCCACCGAGTAGTTCCCGGCCGGGATCGCCACCGTGTCTTCGGCATCGGCCGAGGCGCCGGCAGCCGCAAGCGCGTCGCGCAGCGAGCAAGCCGGATCGGTGGTGCAACCACCCGGCACCGAGGTGTCGGCGGTCGTGTTGACGGTGAAGGTCGCGGCCGGGCTGGCGGCCGGGCCGATTAGGGCCAGCGCCAAGACGGCGCAGGCGACTGGTATCCACTTCGTGCGCATTCCCTACCTCGTAGATCGCTTGCAGTACGAGGCGCGGCTACCCCTGGTCGTCGGGCCGAAACGAGCGCTTCGTCACGCTATTTGCTTAGGAATTCCTACGCAAACAGCTACCCTGCAGCAGATGCCGACCTTCGCCGTCCGCTTCAAGGGAATGCTGACCAAGGACGAGCGCGAACGCCTGGAGCGGGCCGGCATCGCGATCGACGACCAGGAACCGTCGCTGAAGATCGGCAACGTCGAGACCGGCGTCCCGATCTACACCGTCCACGCCGAGGCGGCTTCCGAGCCCGAGGCGCTCCAGCGGGTCCGCACCGCGCTCGACCCGGACACCGGCAACTTCTCCAACTGGGAAGTGGCGCCGGCCTAGCTACGGCTGCGGCTGTTCGTACGCGTGCTGGTACTGCGTCGCGGGGCCGCTGCGGTAGATCGGCTTGAAGGGCTGCTGCTGGTTGCAGGGTGGGGCGGCGATGCCGGCGGTGCTGAGGTTGGTCTGGCTGGTGAAGGCGTAGAACTTGATCCGTTCGAAGAGGAGAGCCGCGTTCTGCTCTTTGCTCCTGGTCACTTTCCCCGTTTCGTCCCTCGACTCCCTGGCGCGTTCCAGGAAGGCGGGGTCGGTCGCGGTTTCGGGATCCAGGTTGGCGACGATCCCCGTCGTGCACTGGCGGGTCTCGAAGCTCGGCAGGGCGCCGGAGACGAGGTCTTCCGCCCACTTCGGCGGGCTGTAGGCGCTGGTCCGGTTGATCGCCAGGCGACGCGGATAGGTGGCGAGGGTTTCCGGGGTCAGGGGACCCATGATGCGCAGGTAGTGCGGCTGCTCCGCTCCTTCTTCAGCCCCTGGCGGCAACGGCAGTTCGGCGTTGAGGCTGGCGGCCAGGTTGGCGAAGAACGAGGTGACCTCGACCCGGTAGAGCTTCAGCCCGGTGAGGATCGGGTTGAGGTTGCGGAGGAAGGGATCCGCCGCCCGCAGCAGCGGAGGGAATTCGTCGCGGAAGATCTCCCGCACGGCGGCGAAGCCCTCGGGTGAGAGTTTGATCACCGGACCGAGCCCTTCGAAGAAGGCTTTCGCTTCCGGCGCCAGTTTCGAGATCGAGATCAGGGTCGGCGA
>JALYWY010000215.1 GCA_030852475.1 Actinomycetota bacterium
CCCTGGTCGACCTCGGCGAAGCCCTGCGGCGCGAGGGGCGCCGGGCCGACGCACGGACGCCGCTGCGGGAAGCGCTTGAGCTAGCGCGTCGGTGCGGCGCCGGGAGGATCGCCAAGCGCGCGCACGACGAGCTGCAGGCCAGCGGCGAGACCGTCCGTCGCTACACCCCCATCGGCGTCGAGTCGCTGACGCCGAGCGAGCGGCGCGTGGCGGAGCTGGCGGCGTCGGGGATGACGAACCGCCAGATCGCGCAATCGCTGTTCGTCACGGTGAAGACGGTCGAGGCCCACCTCAGCGCCGCCTACGACAAGCTCGACATCGAGTCGCGGCGCCAGCTCCCGGCCGCTCTGGGCGAGCACGGCTAGCCGCCGCGGCCGGAACTACATTCCGGTCGATGGCGACTCCTTCGACCTGGAGCCCGGGCTCGCCCGGCCCGCCGATCAGGGCGATCCTGCGGGTCGTCCTCACGGTGGTGGCAAGCGCGCTGGCGCTGCTGATCCTCTGGCAGCTGCGGACGCCGATCGGCTACCTGGTGATCGCGCTCTTCGTCGCCCTCGTCGCGGCCGCGCCGGTCGCTGTCCTCTCGCAGCACATGCGACGGGGCTTCGCGATCGCGATCGTCTACGGCGCCATCGTCCTGTTGCCGATTGGGATCGGGGCGATCCTGATCCCGCCCGGCGTCGAGGCCGCCTCCGATCTCGTCAACGACATGCCGCGCTACGCGGAAGAACTGACCGAGACGATCGAAGACAACAGCCAGCTGCGCGAGATCAACGAGAACTTCAACGTCACCGGCAAGGTCGAAGACTTCGCCGAAGAGTCGAGTGCCAGCGCCCTCGGCGACGCGCCGGGCGCGCTTGCCGACTTCGGCGCCGGCCTCGTCACCGGGATCTTCGCCGTGGTGACGATCCTCATCCTCAGCATGTTCATGGTCGCCCGCGGACCGAGCTGGGTCGAGGCCGTCCTGCGCACCCGCCCGGAAAAAGAGGCGAGGGTCCTGCGCCGCGCCCTCTACGCGATGGCCGAGGCGGTGTCCAGCTACGTCGCCGGGGCGCTGCTGCAGGCCTTCATCGCCGGCACCGCCTCCTTCGTCGTGCTGACGATCCTCGGCGTGCCGGCGCCGCTCGCCCTGGCGATGGTCGTCGCCGTCTTCGACCTGATCCCGCTGATCGGGGCGACGATCGGCGCCCTCCTCGTCGGCCTGGTGACCCTCTTCGGCGACTTCCCGCTCGACCCGATCGTCTGGGCGGCCTTCGCGATCGCCTACCAGCAGTTCGAGAACTACGTTGTCCAGCCGCGGATCCAGAGCCGGGCCGTCGATCTCGACCCCTTCGTCGTCGTGGTCGCCGCCCTCTTCGGCGGCACCCTCTTCGGGATCCTCGGCGCCCTCGTCGCGATCCCGACCGCGGCGGCGATCCAGATCGGGATCAAGGAGTTCCTCCGCTACCGGCGCGAGGAAGCGGGAGCGGAGTCGGTCCGGCCATCGGCCTAGGCTGCCCCACCGTGCCCAGCTCGATCCGCTCCCGGCTCCTTGCCGTCGCCGCCCTCGTCGCGGTCTTCGCGCTCGGAGCCCTGCTGCCCGGCGCCCTGGCCGAGGACGGGTCCGAACCGACGGCGGTGCGCAACGCGCTCGCCCAGAGCAGCGCGGTGCAGGGAGCGCCCGGCCGGACGATGGTGTTGAGCCGGGTGGAAGTGGAGCCGGGCGCGAAGCTGGCGCTGCACCACCATCTCGGGACCCAGATCTCCCACATCGAGTCCGGCACCCTCACCTACACCGTGCGCCGCGGCTCCGCCGCCGTGCGCGAAGGGGAGGCCGACCGGCAGCCGCGCCTCGTCCGCGTCATCAAAGCCGGCCAGACGGCCCGCGTCCGCCCCGGCCAGTGGCTGGTCGAGCAGCCTTCCGACATCCACGAAGCCGCCAACCGCGGTCGCGCCCCGGTGGTCATCTACCTGTCGACGCTGTTGAAGGACGGGGCGCCGCCGTCCACCCCCGTCACCCTTCACCGCCCCCGGGGAAACTCGCCGGTCCCGGGGGCGGGGTGACCCAGGGCGCTACTCGCAGACTTTGAAGCCGGCGCCCTGGCGCTTGACGTTGCCGGCGCTGTCGCGGGCGATGACTTTGATCTTGTGGCGGCCGGGCTTGTCGAGTTTCGAGCCGGGCACGCGGATTTTGAAGCTGCGGCTCGGGTTTCCTTTGCCGTCGGCTTTGCGCAGCGGCTTCCCGTCGAGCTTGACCGTGACGGCGCCCACGCCGCTCTCGTCACTGACTTTGACCTGGAAGCGGAAGCCCTCCTCGACGCAGCCTTTGGGCATGCCGGTGAGTTTCACCTGAGGCTTCTTCGTGTCGGAGAGGGGCGCGGGAGGGGCCGGCGTCGTGGGGAGAGCGGGCGGCGCCGGCGGCACGGGCGGGGTGAGGTAGTGGACCAGGTTGATCCGAAGGGCTTTGGCGGCGTCTTCCGGATCCTGGTGTCCGACGTCGACCATCGAGCCGAGCGCGACGCGGCCGGAGCCGGAGGCGTACTCGGCAAGGACGACGGCGTCATTGACCGGCCCTTCGTTTTCGGTGCCGACGATCAGCGGCGTCAGGTCGGGCCCGGTGACACGGCCGTGGGCGAAGGAGTTACCCGTGAAGCTGGTCACGTTCGGGCCGGCCGGACCTTTGAAGATCGGGTGGTCGGGATTCACGGCGAGGGCGGCGTCGGTGAAGTCTTCTGAATTGTCCATCCCGATCGCGCGGCCGTCGTATTCGATGGTGATTTCGGCGTTGGTCGCGTTGTTGACGAACAGCCCACCCCCGCGGGCGACGAAGGCCTTGAGGGACGCTTCGTTGGCTTCCACGAATTCGTCCGCCGCTTCGGTCGAATCGTCGCTGCCTTCGATCCAGATAAAGCGGACGCCGGATGCGAACAGCCCGCCAGGGCCTGCATCCGCCTGCACTTCATCGAAATCCTGGACTTCCCAGTCTTCGCCGAAGACCGCTTCCATCGCTTCTTCATTGAATTCGTCGCCCCAAGGTGCTTCTTCGGTCTGCAGCAGGACGGCGTCGGTGTTGACGGGGGCCGCCTGCGACGCCGGCGCCGTGAGGGCGAGGAACATCAGCAGCGAGACGGCTGCGATTGCGAGACAGACGAGACGTTGAGTGCGCGAAGCGGTTGTAGTCATTTGGATTCCCCGGGTCGAAGCGGACGAGAGCCGCACCATCCTTTCAGACGCCGAAGTCGCGCAGGATTCCCCCGCCCGCTTCTGGGTATGAGCTTCTCCGAACCGGTTCAAGGCGAGCCCGTGGGGAGGCCGCCGATGGCTAAGGAGGGTTTCGTGAAGCGATCGAAGCTTTTGTTCGTGGCGTTTACGGCGCTTGTGCTCTCGTTGAGCGTCGTCGCCTGTGGTGACAGTGACGACGACGGCGGTGGAGGCGGTGGAGCCGGGGGTCAGCTCGATCTGGTGATCGGGAACCTGGTGCCGCTCACCGGCGACCTCTCGCCCTATGGCGCCGCCGGCCAGAAGGCCGGTGAGCTGGCGCTCGAGGAGATCGACGCGGCGATCAAAAAAGCCGGTGCCGAACAGACGGTCGAGCTGGTGACCGAGGACGGCGCCTCGGATGACCAGGGCGGCGTCCAGGCGGCGCGCAAACTGATCGCCGACGGGGCGACCTGCATCTCCGGCGACTACCCCTCGACCGGGACGGTCGCGGTGGCGCGCTCGGTGACGGTGCCGGGAGAGGTGATGCTGATCTCACCGGCCTCGACCGCCGACGCCCTCTCGGATCTTGACGACGAAGGGCTCTTCGCCCGCACCGCTCCGCCGGACGGTCTGCAGGGCAAGGCGCTCGCCGACCGGATGGAACAGGAGCTCGGCAGCCTCGAGGGCAAAACGATCAACATCGGCGCCCGCAACGACCTCTACGGGACCGGCTTCGCCGACTCGCTGGAGGCGGAACTGGAAGAGCGGGGCGCGACCGTGGCCGAGAAGGTGATCTACGACCCCGAACAGCCGAGCTACAACTCCGAGGCGAAAACGCTGACTTCGGGCAACCCGGACAACTACGTGATCATCGACTTCCCGGAAACGTTCGCGAAGTTGGGTCCGGCGCTGTCCCGGACCGGGACCTGGGACCCGAAAGCGACGTTCATCACCGACGGTCTCAGCACCAGCGACCTGACCGAACTGGTCGGGCCCGAGATCACCGAGGGGATGCAGGGCACCGCGCCGGGCACCTTCTCCGGTGAAGCGCCGAACGCCTTCGAGAAACTGTACGAAGGGGCGCCGGGGCCGCCGCGCAACCTGTTCGACGCCAACGTCTTCGACAACGTGGTCCTCTGTTACCTGGGCGCGGTCGCGGCCGGCTCGACCGAGGGCCCGGAGATCGCCGAAGCGCTTCCCGACGTGACCGCCCCCGGCGGGCAGAAATACACGTTCGAGGAGCTCTCGCAGGCGATCGAAGCGCTCGAAAAAGGCGAAGACATCGACTACGAAGGCGCCTCCGGTCCGATCGACTGGGAAGAAAACGGCGACCTCAGCCGCTACATCTACGACATCTCTGAATTCAAAGGCGGCAAACTCGTCAAAGTCGACACGGTCGAGGTGAAAGCGGAATAGCTGCCCGGGATTAGGCGCCGGCGCGGTCGATCCGGGCCGTGCCGCCGAGGTAGAGCTCGGCGACCTTCGGGTCGTCGAGCACCTCCCGGCCGCTCCCCTCGAAGCGGTTCTGGCCGAGGTCGAGGACGTAGCCGCGGTCGGACATCGCCAGCGCCCGGCGGGCGTTCTGCTCGACCATCACCACGGTCACGCCGGCGCGGTTGATCTCGCCGACCTGGTCGAAGATCTGCTCGACGAAGGCGGGCGCGAGCCCGGCCGAGGGCTCGTCGAGGAGCAGCACGTGGGGGTCGGGCATCAGCGCCCGCGCCATCGCCAGCATCTGCCGCTCGCCGCCGCTCATCGTCCCCGCCGCCTGTCCCCGCCGCTCGGCCAGCCGCGGGAAGA
>JALYWY010000244.1 GCA_030852475.1 Actinomycetota bacterium
ACCTACACCTACGACAAAGCCGATCAAATCGCGACCGCGAGCAACGCAACCTTCGAATTCAACAATCTCGGTCAGCGGGTCAAAGAAACGCCCACGGGCGGATCGGCCACCACCTTCTCCTGGGATCAGGCAGGAAACCTGGTCGCGAGTAAAGGCCCGACGGTCGAAAACACCTTCAAATACGACGGTATGGGCCTGCGGACCACCGAAACCAGGAACGCCTCGACCTATCCGATGGTCTGGGACTCCGCGGCCGGGCTGCCTCTCTTGCTGCGCAAAGGGAACGACTACTTCATCTATGGCCCGGGCGGTCTGCCAATTGAGCGGATTACCGCCGGCGTGGTGGGCTATCACCATCACGACCAGCTCGGGTCTACCCGCATTCTGACCAACTCAAGTGGGGAAGTTGGGGGCACCTACAGGTACGGACCGAATGGAGCCGTGTGGAAACAGACTGGCACGCTGGGGACCCAGCTGAACTTCGCCGGGCAGTACCGGATGCACACGGAGAATCAGCTCTACTACATGAGGGCGCGAACCTACGACCCGGTAACGGCGCAGTTTCTCAGCCCCGACCCGCTGGCTGCGGTCTCTGGGGAAACGTATGCGTATGCGGCGGCAAACCCAGTTAACATCACGGATGTCACGGGCCTACTTGCCGAAGGATGCAGCTGTCCGCCCCCGCCTTGCTCTGCGGGTCAGCAGCCTTCTGGGTCGCCGTCCGGGGACCAAAATCCGTTCTCCGATCCGGCAAAGGATGCCACTCTGGGCGTGTTTGAGTCATACTTTGATGCGCTAGAGGGGAAGAAGGTAAATCCCAACAAGCTTCCGTCTGGCCTTCTCAAAGACTTCTTGATAGAGATTGGAGTACTGGCTCTGCAGCAGGCCGGCGACAGCGTGGGAGCACACTATCTCCGTAAGGGGGACGACCTTGTCGATGCTGTAGGCCACGCCAATTTTCTAAGTAGGGGCCTAGAGTTCGTCCGCGCACCGGTTGGAGGAGCAGGATTCTATTGGAGTCGAGAGATGGATTCCGCGATGAATAGTCGGATGAGGACCCAGATCTCGTTGCTAGACGCCCAAGCTCAAGCCCAAGCCCAAGCGCAGATGTTCAACCAACCTCCAGCCGCTTTCGGAGGGTCATTCATCGGACGGGATTACATAGGCGCCTGGTCTCCATAGTGAAATGGCTGTATGACTAGATGTCAGGTTGACACGTTCTAAATCTAGCCCTCAGAATGTCAAGGCGAGGAGGGGGTTGGCGCTTCGGGGGAGAGGCCAATGACCGGCTCGCCCCCAAATCTCCCCCACGTGGCCTTGCCGAAGGCTCTAAGGGCCACAAGAGTCTCAGCGCCCTGATACCGAGGACAGGCCAGTAACTTCGTCCAAGTGGTAGCTGCGACCAGGTAGGGCATGTTCGGGTTGGGGAAAAAGAGAATTCCTCCGTACATGGTGTTGAACAGGCCGATCAGTTCGAGCTGTGCACGCTCGGGCAGGTCGGGTCGGTACTGAATCGCGAGGCGACCGTGCTCGAGGGAGTGCACGACGCTGACTGGAGGAGGGGTCTCGCGGTAGGCACCGTCCGCCTGCTGTTCTTCGACGTGGTCTCCTGACGTCGGCGGGTTGGTTTTGTAGCGTGGTTCCGGAGCGCTGGCAGGAATGTGCTCATCACCCTCCTCCGGCAGTCGCAGCCGCAGCTCGCAGTCCGCGGCTCGTGCTGCCGCTTGGAGGTTCTGTTCCTCGAGCTCTGGAGGCTCGATTCCGACTCGGGTGTCGGGGGCGATGCCATTGGTGATGCCGCTCTCCAGGTTGATGTGGGGGTCGCCGACGTCGGTGGAGTCGGATCCGGAGGAGAGGACGAGGACGGCGCCCAGGGCGATCAGAGCTAGCGTTCCTAGGGTGATGTAGGCGATGAGGAGGCGCAGGCGGTGTCGCCGAGCTTCATCGGCTTGCCCGGATACATCTGGCTCTTGTTCCCCTTGGCCTCCCGCCACCACCGGAAATTTTACTGAGCAAGGTGGGGAGTTTTGCGGCCTCCATCGCTCAGAGCCAGTAGCCTGCCGCGCCCATGAACTCTGCCGCCGCCACGTCCTCACTGCCGCTTGCCCTCGGCCCGAAGTGGATCGAAGCCGACTTCCTGATCGAGACCTTCGGGATGCTCGGGATCCTGGCGATCGTCTTCGTCGAGTCCGGGTTGCTGATCGGGTTCCTGCTGCCGGGAGATTCGCTGCTGTTCACGGCGGGGCTGCTGTCGGCGAACGGGACGCTGCCGGACCTGTGGGTGCTGCTGGTGACGATCCCGATCGCGGCGATCGCCGGCGACCAGGTCGGCTACGCGATCGGGCGCAAGGCGGGGCCGGCGGTGTTCAAGCGGCCGGACAGCCGCTTCTTCCGCGAGGAATACGTCGAGAAATCGCGCGAGTTCTTCGACCGCTACGGGGCGCGGACGATCGTGATCGCGCGCTTCGTCCCGATCGTCCGCACCCTGGCGCCGGTGATGGCGGGGGTCTCGAAGATGAACTACCGGACCTTCGTCATCTTCAACGTGATCGGCGGCATCGCCTGGGGCGTCAGCATCACCACCCTTGGGTACTTCCTCGGCCAGGTCGAGTTCGTGCACGACAACCTCGAGCCGATCATCCTCGGGATCGTCGCCCTCTCGGTGCTGCCG
>JALYWY010000274.1 GCA_030852475.1 Actinomycetota bacterium
ATGGAGAAAGGAGAAGACGCCGGTTCCCTTGCCGACCACCGGAAAGCGCCGGCGCTTCGCTTCCTCGGCCTGCTGACCGCCGTGGTCGTAGTGGGTCCCGGGGCCGTAAAGCCATCCGTATCGCAGTATCAGTCCTTCCAGCGCGGCTTCCGCAACCTGCCGCTCCAGCTCGCCGACGGCCACCCCGGGACCGGATCGATCTTCGATCGGGTCCTCCTCGCTCTTCAGGCCCGCGCCTTCCGTCCGGTAGACGAAGGCGATGCTCTCCGCCACCATCCGCCGGGCGCCGGCCGCGGTGGCGGCCGCGACCAGATTCCGCGTCCCCTCGATCCGGATCCGGTTCGTCGGCTCCAGCCAGTCGCCTCTGGGGTTGAACCGCTGCGGCAGCGCCGTCAGCAGATGCACCACCGCCTCCGGCCTAGCCGCCACCGCCGCCTCCCGCAGCCCCTCCGCGTCAAAGGCGTCGCAGACCACAGCCTGAGCGCCGGCTTCGCGGATCCCCTTCGCCCGCTCCTCACTCCGAGTCATCCCAACGACCTCGTGTCCCGCCTCTACGAGCCGCCGCACCGTCGGCCTACCGATCGCCCCGCTTGCCCCGGCAACAAAAACCTTCATCCTGCGCCTCCTTCGATCTCTCCCGCGACCTTATCCCTACTCCATCGGGGTGGTCGGAGGGTGGAGACGTGCAGGCGAGGGCGCCTGTGGCCAAGCAGCCCAAGGACGCAGGAGCCGGAATAGCAGCGCTATTTCGGCGACTGAGGACGCCGGGATGCGCAGTGCCACAGGCGCCCGCAGCCGCGCGGATCCGCCCGACGCCCACCCCAACTACCAGATGAAGATGTCCTGGCCGTAGAAGATGCGCTCGTAGATCTCGGGCTGGTCGGCCATGAACGTCCGCAGGCAGCCGTGGCTGGCGGGGTAGTCCGGGACCGAGTTGTAGCCGTGCACCGCGTAGCCGCCGTAGAAGTACCAGGAGTAGTACATCCCGTGCGAGTTCAGGCCCGGTTCGGTGCGGATCATCTCGTAGTGCCCGGTGACGGTCGGGGTCGACGACTTGCCGGAGGAGATCGGGTAGATCGCATACGGCTTGTCGCCCTTGGCGAAGACCAGCACCTGCTTGGAGAGCGGCGCCTCGAGATGGTCGCCGGCGCCCGGGTGGCGGACCTCGTAGCCGCCCTTGCCGGAGAAGACTTTCTTCACCAGGCCGGCGCCCGCCTTCATGCTGCGGTTCATGTCGTTGACTTTGCGGTAGGCGAGGACGCCGCGCGCGGTCTTACCGCCGAAGCAGCGACCGGAGTTGGCGATGTAGCCCATCTTCCGCATCGCCTTCTTGAAGCCGACGACGACGTCGCCGCACTGGCCGCGACGCAGCGCCGGGAAGCTCACCTTCCAGCTCTTGCGGACGGTGCTGTCGGCACCCAGCTCCGGCGTCGCCACGTGCTTGGCGGCGACCGCGTACTTGCCGTTCTCCTTCACGGTGATGCTGGTCCGGAAGGTCCCCTTGCCGCCCGCCTGGCGGACCGCGAGGTTGCGGCTGAAGAGGATGCGGCCGTCGAGGTAGAAGGTGACCTTGACCTCCTCGCCGGCGACGTACGGGGCGAGCGTCCCGGTTACGGGAACGGTCTGCATGATCTCGGCGCGGCCGTTCTCCAGGTTGCCGACCTTGACCTTCACCGTCGCCTCCGCGGCCACCGGCGCCGGTTTCGGAGCGGGTTTTTTGCCCGGGGCGGCAACCGCCGTCGCGGGCAGAGCGAGGACGCAGGCAAGGGCAAGCAGAATCGAGAGGCGGCGAGTCACGCGCGAAATCCTACTGAGCCGCCAGGGCAACAGAGTTGTTCAGCATGTGCAGCAGGATTCCCGGCACGATCGAGCCCGTCTTCTCGTAGAGCAGGCAGAAGATCGCGCCGAGGGCGATCAGCGGCGGCACCGCGCTGAGGCCGGTGAAAGCGTGGAGCAGCCCGAAGACGATTCCGGCGGCGAGGGCGGCCGGGATCCGCGGCAAACGCTCGCGCAGGCCGCCGAAGAGCATGCCGCGGAAGGCGACCTCCTCGGCGATCGCGGCGCCGAAGACGATCAGCGCGATCTGCACCGGGATCGGCCCGAACCCGTCGGCGATGTCCTCCTGTTCGGGTTCGAGGAACAGCGTCGCGTAGAGGATCGCGAACAGCAGGTAGGCGCCGACGGCCGCCGCCATCCAACCGAAGGCCGAGGGCTGGAACCCGCGCACTCCCAGCCGCCGCAAGGCCTCCCCCAACGACTTCGCGCCATGGGAACGGGCGACCATCAGCGGGACCAGCAGCAGACCGAGGACGAGGCCGACCTGGGCGATCACGTTGCCGGCCGTCGTCAGCTCGTTCTCGGAGTCGGTGAAGGCGATCGCCGGGAGGCCGAGGACGAGACCGACGACGATCGCCAGCACAGCGCCCAGCAGAGCCCCCTTCGGACCCCAGTTCGAGGGCGGGAAGTCCGGCTCGGCCGGTTCGGCGACAGGTGCGGTGGCTAGGTTGCCCTCCATGTCGCCCGCAGTCTCACAGGTCTCGCGCACGACCCGTACCCGCCTGCGCATCCTCCGCCGCCTCGCCTACCTCGCCGCCTTCCTGGTGGTGGCGATGCTGGTTCTCAGCCAGTTCACCGAGCTGCACCGGCTGGCGACCGGCGTCCTCGCCTCGACCGCGCTCGTCGTCGCGGTCGTCGGCTTCGCCGCCCAGCGCACGCTCGCCAACGTCATGGCCGGGATCCAGATTGCGGTCTCGCAGCCGATCCGGATCGGCGACCGCATCACCTTCGAAGAATGCGAGGGGCGGGTCACCGACATCTCCCTCTCCTACACCTACGTCAACCCCGGCGACGGCAGCTCCGTGGTGATCCCCAACCAGCTCCTGGTCGAAGGGATCGTCCACAACAAGTCGACCGACGACACGGTCGCCTGACCCAGGTCGGGGGCGAAGTACCCTCTCCTGGATGACGCAGCGCAACCGGCGACGCCAGCGCCGCCAGGGGGGGATCGGCGCCAAGCTGCTGATCGCCTTCGGCAGCATCTTCGTCCTGCTTGCGATCGTCGCGATCGCCGTCACCTCCTGGGTGTTGGACGTCGCCGCCGACGCCCCCTCGCTCAGCTCCTGCAAACGCATCGACCGCGGCGGCAACACGGTCGTCTACGCCGCCGACGGGTCGAAACTCGGCGTGGTCGCCTCGCCCGAAGTTCGCTCCCTCGTCTCGATCGACCGGATCCCGAAGAGCGTCCAGCTGGCGACGGTGGCGATCGAGGACCAGCGCTTCTACCAGCACGAGGGCTACGACTTCGAGGGAATCGCCCGCGCCGCGCTGAAGAACCTGGAGGAGGGCGAAGTCGTCGAGGGCGGCTCGACGATCACCCAGCAGCTGGTCCGCAACCTCTGCATCGAGAACCCGGAGCGAACGGTCGAGCGCAAGATCGTCGAGGCGGAGCTGGCGGTCGAGTACACCGAGCGGCACAGCCGCCGCGAAATCCTCGGTTCCTACCTCAACATCGCCTCCTACGGGACGGTCGAGGGCAGCACCGCGGTAGGGGTCGGCGCCGCCGCGAAGATCTTCTTCTCGAAGCCGGTCTGGCAGCTGAAGCTGCCGGAAGCGGCGCTCCTGGCGGGTCTGCCGCAGGCCCCCTCGGAATACAACCCGCTGCTCAACCCGCGCGTCGCCAAAGCCCGCCGCAACCAGGTGCTGCGGCAGATGGAGAAGTTCGGCTACGTCAGCGAGACCCGCGCCCGCCAGGCGATGGCCGCCGGCCTGCGGGTGAACCTCGACGAGAGCTACTTCGAGCACCGCGAGCCGTTCTTCTTCGACTACGTCGAAAACCGCCTCATCGACATGTACGGCGCCCAGAAGGTGCGCCGCGGCGGGCTCGAGGTGCACACGACGATCGACCCCGAGCTGCAGGAAGTCGGACTGGAAGCGATGCGCTCGGCGCTGCCGTACTCGGAAGATCCCTCCGCCGCGCTCGTCTCGGTCGATCCTCGCAACGGCCATATCCGGGCGATGGTCTCCAGCGCCGATTACGAAAGCAGCCAGTTCAACCTCGCCGCGCAGGGGCGCCGGCAGCCCGGCTCGACCTTCAAGACCTTCGTCCTGACGACCGCCGTCAAGCAGGGGATCGACCCCTACTCGACCTACTACGCCTCGAAGCCGCTGGACCTCTACCTGCCGCAGTGGGGGCACTGGACCGTCGCCACCGCCGACGAAGGCTATTTGGGGACCGTCAACCTCCAGCAGGCGACGATCGCCTCCGACAACACCGTCTTCGCCCAGCTCGATCTCGACGTCGGTCCGAAGGCGGTCGCCCATACGGCGAAGGCGATGGGGATCACGACGAAGCTGGACGGGATCCCGGCCGAGGGTCTCGGCGGTCTGCGGATCGGCGTCTCGCCGCTGGAGATGGCCTCCGCCTACGGGACCCTCGCCGCCGGCGGCGTCCACCGCAAACCGGTGGCAGTGAAGAAGGTGGTCTTTCCGAACGGCCATGTCGAGCGGCCGGAACGGTCGCGGCCGGAACGGGTCCTCTCCGAGCCCGCCGCCTGGGAGGTGACGCGGCTGCTGCAGGACAACATCACCGAAGGCACCGGCACCGCCGCCTACACGGGCTGCGCCGGGCAGGCCGGCAAGACCGGCACCACCGACGAATACACCGACGCCTGGTTCGCCGGCTACCAGCCGAACCTCTCGACCGCGGTCTGGGTCGGCTACCCCGAGTCAAACGACATCTCGATGACCAGCGTGCACGGGATCACCGTCTTCG
>JALYWY010000340.1 GCA_030852475.1 Actinomycetota bacterium
GATCATCGAAGTCTCCGAGGCCCAAGAGGTGATCGTGATCAAGCGCTCCCTCAGCCCCGGCTTCGCCGGCATCGACAACGACCTCTTCTACGAACCGAACACCTCGATGCTCTTCGCCGACGCCAAACAGGCCGCGGCGGACATCGCAGCCGAGATCGGCAACCTCTAACTGCCTAGGGACAGGGCGCCGCGGCCAGCGGGTCCTGTCGCCGCAGGGGACCCACCATCCCCGAGGACACCTCGGGGATGGTTCCCCCTACGACGCCACCCGCTGGAGAGATGCGAGCCCAGGACTCGCCAGCTCGGAGGCGAGGGTGAGGACGGCTGCGGTGCCTTGCTTGATTAGAGAAGGGCTGACGCGTTGGGGGAGCTCGGCTACGAAGGCGGTGGTGCGGGGGAGACTGTGGTTTTGCCAGCGGGAGGCGCTGCCGGGATAGCGGCGTGGGAGGTCGATCAGGGGGAGGCCGATCAGTTCGGCGAAGCGGCGGGGGGCGAAGGGGTTGCCGCGGGGACGGTCGATCAGGCCGAAGGGCTGGTGGAACCAGATCGTCACGTCGGGCTTCTCGCGGAGGATGAGCCGGTGAGCGGCCCGGGACTCGGGCTCGGAGAGAGCGTGGGGCCCGGAGTATTCGCCGCCGGTGAGCGGACGCCAGTCGAAGGGGAAGTTGCGGTTGAGGTCGACGCCGTGGGCGTTGCCGCGGCTGCCGGCGGCGACGCCGTCGGGGTTCAGCGTCGGCACGATCAGGAGCTGCGCCCCCCTGGGCGCCCCCAGCGCGACCAGGATGCGCGTGATCCGCATCCCCGCCGTCTCGTTGCCGTGGATGGCGCCCACCACGAGCACCTTCACGTCCGCGTCCGGGGGCCCGGTGCGGACGCTGACGATCGGCCGGCCCTCGACTGAACGGCCGATCACGGTGCGCTCGGCCGCCGCTTCCGCCGCAAGCGGCAGCTGCAGACAGCCGAGGAAAATCAACGCGATGCCGATCGCTCGGGGTCGAATCGTTCTCATGACCGAAAGGCTATGCGGGGCCAGGTTTTGCTTACCCTAGGCCGATCCATGCGGGCAGGTTTCCTTTCAGCGATCGCTCTCGGAGCGCTCTTTCTCTTGCTGGCCTCGCCGGCATCCGCCGCCCGTCCCTGCAGGGGAGTCCCGATCGACAAAGGGGTGAAGGCGAAGGTGGCGACGGTTCGGGTCGAGTGCAGGCTCGGGCGCGAAGTCGCGACGATCTACTTCGAGCGCGTCCGCAGCGGGGACGACTGGGATGGCAAGACCGGGGACGGGTCGATCTTCTACTCCGTCAAAGGCTTCAGGTGCCTCACCGGGTTGGCGGGCACCCAGATGTTCTGTCATCGGCAGAACCGCCGGGTCTTCGCCTCCACCAGACCGGGCGATGACCCGGCCTCATGGCGGGCCTCCGTCGGTTGAAGCGGGAATTTCCCATTCGTCTTCGAAGTCGCGCGTCAATCTCGACACCTGACACCCACGCGTAGGACCTTGCTCCTTAGCGTCGGCCCATGCGGTCGGAGCGGGGGCAGGGGACGGTGGAGTGGATCGGGTTGGTGCTGCTGGTCTCGCTGGCCGTGCTCGGGCTGGTCGCCGCGGGGGTGCGAGTGCCGGGAGCGTCACTGGCGCGGGCGTTGGCCGATCGGATCATCTGCGCCGCGGCGCTGGCCGACGGGTGCGGCGACGAGCCGGAGTTGATCGCTGCTTACGGCACCGAGGTAGGGAAGCTCGTGCGGCGGCACATGCCGACGCTGGCCTTCGAGGAGGGGTCGCGGGCGCTGCCGGTCGACTTCCGCCGCTGTCGCAGCCCCAGCTGCAGCGACGGCGCGGGGGAGGGACTGGTCCCTGAGACCGATGAGGGGCTCCCCGTCACCGCCTTCGTCCACGTGATCGATTGCCGCGAGGAAGAGGCGGAGCGGACCGAAGCCGCCGGCGCCGATTGCTCCGGCAAGCGCGCAGGGAGCCTCTACATCCAGTACTGGACTTACTACCCCGACTCGGCGACTCTCCGAGAGATGCCGGTGGCCGGGAAGAAGGGCTACCACCTCGACGACTGGGAGAGCGTGCAGTTGCGCTTCGGTCCCGACGGCCAGGTCGACCAGCGCGCCTCCTCCCACCACGGCTACAACTACTTCCTCAGCAAGGGCAACTGGGGCTCGGATGCCGGCGTCGTCTCCCGGGACGGCTGGGGCCCCGAGACCCGCCTCCTGCTCGTCTCCGGCGGCAGCCACGCCGGCAACGCCGCCGGCTTCGCCGACGTCGACCGCTACGTCCCCGGCCACCGCGTCCACCTGATCCCCCTGGAGCAGATCGCCGCCACCAGCACCGCCCGGTTCGCGGTCTCACCGCCCTGGCTGAAGAAGGTCTGGCTCGACCCCGAGGCCCTGGGAACCGATTAGGCGGCCGGCACCTGCTGGGTGATGCAGTGGACGTTGCCGCCGCCGAGGAGGATCTCGCGTGCCGGCACCCCGACGACCTCACGGTCGGGGAAGGTGCGCCGGAGGATCGCCGCGACCTCCTCGTCGTGGCGAGGGTCGAGCAGGGGGAGGACGATGCGGGAGTTGCCGAGGTAGAAGTTGACGTAGGAGGCGGCCATGCGGTCGCCGGCAGTGCGGGGGAGGGTGCCCTCGCCGGCGTCGACCCCCTCCGCCTCCTCGGCGGAGATGGCCAGGGGGCCGGGAGAGGGAAGGAGGGTCACCTCCAGCGAGCGGCCACGGGCGTCGGTCGCGGCTTCGAGGCGCTCGCGCGCGTCGCGCGAGATCGCGTGCTGGGGGTCGCCGGGGTCATCGGTCCAGGTCAGCAGCACCTTCCCTGGCTGGGCAAAGCAGGCGAGGTTGTCGACGTGGCCGTCGGTCTCGTCTTCGAAGACGCCGGCTCCCAGCCAGATCACCTTCTCGGCGCCGAGGTAGTCGAGCAGTACGCGCTCGATCTGCTCGCGGGAGAGGTTCGGGTTGCGGTTTGGGTTGAGCAGGCACTCTTCCGTCGTCAGCACCGTTCCCTCGCCGTCGACGTGGATCGCGCCGCCCTCGAGGACGATCGGCGCCCGGTAGCGCTCGTCTCCCTCGATCTCCAGCACCTTCGCCGCCACCCGTTCGTCGCGGTCCCACGGGAAGTAGAGCCCGCCCTCGGTTCCGCCCCAGGCGTTGAAACGCCAGTCGACGCCGCGCCGTCTACCGCTGCCGTCGACCACGAAGGTCGGGCCGTGGTCGCGGATCCAGGCGTCGTCGGTGGAG
>JALYWY010000360.1 GCA_030852475.1 Actinomycetota bacterium
TCTTTCGCTTTCACCTCGCCGGGGCCGGTGGCGACCAGCGGCGCCTCGACCTCGTCGGCATCGGTGTGCATGCGGACGACGAGGTCCTTGAGGTTGAGGATGATGTCGGTGACGTCCTCCTTGACGCCGGCCACGGTCGAGAACTCGTGCGCGACCCCCTCGATGCGGACGCTGGTGATGGCGGCGCCGCCCAGCGAGGAGAGGAGCACGCGACGGAGGCTGTTGCCGAAGGTGTAGCCAAAGCCCTTGTCCAGCGGCTCGATCGTGAACGTGCCGCGACGGTCGTCGAGTTTCTCGGAGGTGATGCGGGGGACCTGGAAATCGGTGGTCATGAGTTCCTTGCTCTGGGGTGTTTCAGAAATCGCTTCCGGACTACTTGGAGTAGAGCTCGACGATGAGCTGCTCCTGAACCGGCGCCGAGATCTCCGAGCGCTCGGGGTAGCGCAGGACCTTGGCGGTGAGGGCATCGTGGTCGGCCTGCAGCCAGGCGGGAACCGTGGAAACGAGTTCCGTCGCCCGCTGGATCGTCTCGGTGGCTTTCGATCCGGCCTTGATCGAGATGATGTCTTCGGGCCGCACCTGGTACGAGGGGATGTTCACGCGCCGGCCGTTGATCTGCCAGTGGCCGTGGGTGATCAGCTGGCGGGCCTGGCGCCGCGAGGCGGCGAAGCCGAGGCGGACGAGCACGTTGTCGAAGCGGGACTCCAGGATGCGCAGCAGGTTCTCGCCGGTCACGCCCTCCTGCCGCGAGGCTTTCTCGTAGTAGGCGCGGAACTGTTTCTCCAGCACCTGGTAGTAGCGACGGGTCTTCTGCTTCTCGCGCAGCTGGACCCGGTACTCCGACTGCCGCAGGCGACCGCGTCCGTGCTCGCCGGGCGGGTAGGAACGGCGCTCGACGCCGCACTTGTCGGTGAAGCAGCGCTCGCCCTTGAGGAAGAGCTTCTGGCCCTCGCGCCGGCACTGCTTGCACTGCGGAGCGGTATCGCGAGCCACTAGACCCTCCTCCGCTTCTTCGGCCGGCAGCCGTTGTGGGCCTGGGGGGAGACGTCCTTGACGGTGGTCACGTCGAGACCGGCGGCCTGCAGCGAGCGGATCGCCGTCTCACGACCCGAGCCCGCGCCCTTGGCGAAGACTTCGACCCGCTCCAGCCCGTGTTCCATGCCCTTTTTGGCGGCCGCGTCGGCGGTCACCTGGGCGGCGAACGGGGTCGACTTGCGCGAGCCTTTGAAGCCGGCCGAACCGGCCGACTCCCAGGCGATCACGTTGCCGTCGGTGTCGGTGAGGGTGACGATCGTGTTGTTGAAGGAAGTCTTGATGTGCGCCTGCCCGTAGGTGACGTTCTTTTTGACGCGGCGGCGCGTGCGCCCTTTGGCGGGTTTTTTCTCAGCCATGCTCTCTCTGCCTATGCCTTGCGCTTACCGGCGACGCTGAGGCGCCGCGGACCCTTGCGGCCGCGGGCGTTGGTCTTGGTCCGCTGGCCGCGAACCGGAAGGCCGCGCCGGTGGCGGAGGCCGCGGTAGGAACCGATCTCCATCAGCCGTTTGACGTTCTGCGAGCGCTCGCGCCGGAGGTCGCCCTCGACCTCGCGGTTCTCGACCGCTTCGCGAAGTTTCATCACCTCGTCCTCGGTCAGGTCTTTGACCGGGGTGCTCGGGTCGACGCCCGTCTCCTTGAGGATCTGCTGTGCGGTCGAACGGCCGATTCCGAAGATGTAGGTGAGCCCGATTTCGGTCCGTTTGTTGACCGGGATGTTGATGCCCGCGATCCGTGCCATGGCTAGCCTTGCCTCTGCTTATGGCGCGGGTTCTGGCAGATCACCAGCACCGCTCCGTTTCGGCGGATTACCTTGCACTTCTCGCACATCGGCTTGACGGAAGCTCGAACCTTCATCGCTCCGGATCTCGTATCGACAACAGGATTCCCACACGCCCCATGAATCGGACGGCAGGATGAACCAACCGGCCAACAAGGCCGACGGAGAAAGATAGCAGGGGTCGGGCTTCGGCGGCGCCTGCAAGAGCCTGGATTTTCCGACTGTAGACCTGTCCCTTTGACGTCGGCGACAATTGAGACAGTGTCCGCCTCGATGGGATTCGAAGCCAAAGTACTCGCCGACTCGATTTCGCCGGCCGGGCAACGGCTGACCACGCTCGAGGTCACCTTCCCGCGGTTCATCCTCGCCGAGTTCAACACCCACCGGGTTTTTTCCCGCAATTCGGCAAGTTCCAGGGCGATTCCCGTGGCCAAGCAGCTCCGCCGCGTGCTCGAAAACCCTTACGTGCCGATCGAGTTCGGCTCGAACCAGCCGGGCATGCAGGCGGGGGCGCCGCTGCAGGGGGCGGCCCGAGACGCGGCCGAAGCAGAGTGGCTGCGGGCGCGCGACGACGCCGTCCGCCACGTCCTCGGGCTGATGACCAGCCCCGAGATCGTCGCCCGGCATGACGATCTCCTCACCTGCCTCGAAGCTGCCGAGGGATCGCTGAAAAACCCGCCCGGCGAGTGGCTGAACGTGCACAAGCAGGTGGCCAACCGCCTGCTCGAGCCCTTCATGTGGCACACCGTGATCGTCTCCTCGACGACCTGGGACAACTTCTGGAACCTCCGCTGCCACCCCGATGCCCAGCCCGAGATCCGCCTGATCGCGAGGAAGATGCGGGAGGCGATCGCGGCCTCGGAGCCGTCCCCGCTTGCAGCGGGCGAGTGGCACCTTCCGCTGATCGGCGACGCGGATCGCGAGGAGGCAAGCTCCCACGAGGAACTGGTCAAGGTCTCGGTCGGCCGCTGCGCACGTGTCAGCTATCTGACCCACGCCGGCACCCGCGACCTCTCTGCCGACGTCACCCTCTACGAGCGGCTGCTGGAAAGCGGCCACATGTCGCCGATGGAGCACGTGGCGCGACCGATGACCCCTGCAGAGCTCGAGGCCGGGGAATGGAGCGGCAACTTCCAGGGCTGGATCGCCCACCGCAAACTGATCCCGGGCGAGGCGAACCCGCTTGCGAGCGCCGAGATCGAAGAGCTCGAGATCGAGCCCGAAGAAACCCTCGCCGCTTAGTCCTCGACGCGGGCGATCAGGAAGCCGTCGTATCCCTTGACGCCGACCGTCTGGATCGTGGTTGCCACAACCCGGTCCTCATCGGCCAGCATCTCGTGAAGGCGCCGCTGCGCGACGGTCGCCTCGTCGGTTGAAGTGGCATCGGCCAGGGTGCCGTCGCGGACGACGTTGTCGGCGGCGATCAGCCCGCCGGGACGGACGCGGTCGAGAGCCCAGGAGAAGTAGTTGGGCGTGTTGACCTTGTCGGCGTCGATGAAGACGAAGTCGAAGGGCGCCTCCTCCTCGAGCGCCGGCAGCGCCTCCAAAGCGGGGCCCACCCGTACCTCGACCCGCTCCCCTACTCCTGCTTGCTCAATGCTCCTTTGCGCGACATCGGCGTACTCCGGCTTCGCCTCCAGCGTGATCAGGCGCCCGTCCCCGGGCAGCGCCCGCGCCATCAGGATCGCGCTGTAGCCACCCAGCGTCCCGAACTCGAGGATCTTCTTCGCGCCACTGAGCCGGACGAGCAGCTGCAGCAGCTTCCCCTGCGGCGGCGAGACCTGGATCGCCGG
The DNA here is from genome assembly GCA_030852475.1 of Actinomycetota bacterium. GTDB lineage: Bacteria > Actinomycetota > Thermoleophilia > Solirubrobacterales > 70-9 > VAYN01. Next base: position 3,607 of record JALYWY010000360.1, read on the forward strand.
CAACCCCGCCTCCTCGGCAGCCTCCACCGCCCCCCGCAGCGCCTCGTCCTCCCCAGCGATCGTCTCGCCGATGAAGGCGTCGACGGCGGAGAAGGTCTCCTGGTCCACTACTCGGCTTCGTGCCAGGGGGTGAGGATGCGCGGCCCGTCTGGGGTTACCGCGACCGTGAACTCGAAGTGGGCCGCCAGGGAGTCGTCTTCGGAGAAGACCGACCAGCCGTCGTCGCCCATCCGCACCAACGGGCCGCCGGCGTTGACCATCGGCTCGATCGCCATGACCATCCCCTCCTCGAGCTCGGGCCCCTTGCCGGGGTCGCCGAAGTTGGGGACCTGCGGTTCCTCGTGCATGTCGCGGCCGATGCCGTGGCCGACCAAGGTACGGATGATCGAGAGGCCCTCGGCCTCGACCGTACGCTGGATCGCCGCCGAGACGTCGCCCAGGTGGTTGCCGGGCCGCATCTGCTCGGCCCCCGCGAAGAGAGAGGACTTGGTCACGTCGAGCAGCTTCTGAGCTTCCGGGCTGACTGGACCGACCGGAACCGTCATTGCCGCGTCGGAGACCCAGCCGTCCTTGATCACGCCGACGTCGATCGCGATCACGTCGCCCCGCTTCAGCTCGTAGGGGCCGGGGATGCCGTGGACCACCATCGAGTTGGGGGAGGCGCAGATCGACCCCGGGAAGCCGCGGTAGCCCTTGAAGGCGGGCTCGGCGCCCTGCGAACGGATGAACCTCTCCGCCGCCGCGTCGAGTTCCTCGGTGGTGATCCCGGCCCGCACCTTCGAGGCGAGCATCTTCAGGCAGCGGACGAGGATCTCGCCTGATGCGGCCATCTTCTCGACCTCGTCCGGGGTCTTTTTGATGATCATCCGGTACACGCTAGTGATCTCCGGCGGCGGCCCACCGGTCCCGACTAAACCGCCTCGTCCTGCTCCATCCGCATCGTCGCCAGGGTGCGGCGAATCTGCTCTGCCACCTCTTCCGGCGCCGACTCGCCGCTGATCCGGCGCAGCACGCTGCGGTTGTCGTAGTAGGAGACGAGCGGCTCGGTCTTCTCGTGATAGGTCTCGAGCCGCTTGCGGATCACCTCGGGCTTGTCGTCGTCGCGGACGATCAGCGGCGAACCGTCGATGTCGCAGACGCCCTCCTCCTTCGGAGGTTCGAACTCGACGTGGAAGACGTGGCCGTTCTCCTCGCAGGTTCTCCTCCCCCCCAGTCGCCGCACGACCTCGTCGTCGGAGACGTCGATCAGCAGGACGGCGGTCACCGCCCGGCCAAGCTCGGTCAGCTTGGCGTCGAGCGCCTCCGCCTGCGGAGTGGTCCGCGGAAAGCCGTCGAGGATGAAGCCGTCGAGGGCCTCGCTGGAGTCGATTCGCTCGGCGATCACGCCGACGATCACCTCGTCCGGGACGAGGTCGCCGCGATCCATGTACTCCTTCGCGGTGCGACCGAGCTCGGTTTCCTCACGGACCGCGCCGCGAAGAATGTCCCCGGTCGCGTAGTAGGGCAGGCGCAGGTCTTCGTTCAGCCTCTCGCCTTGGGTTCCCTTCCCCGACCCAGGAGGGCCGAGGAGCACTAGGTTCAGCTCCGGCATCCGCGCGAGCCTATTTGAGGAAGCCCTCGTAGTTCCTCATCATCAGCTGCGCCTCCAGTTGCTTGACCGTGTCGAGCGCAACGCCGACCACGATCAGGATCGAGGTGCCGCCGAAGTAGAAGTTCGCGGCCGTCTGGCTGATCAGGATCGTCGGCAGCGCCGCCACTGCTCCCAGGTACAAAGCGCCGGGGAAGGTCAGGCGGGAGAGGATCCGGTCGAGGTACTCGGCGGTGGGCCGGCCGGGACGCACGCCGGGGATGAAGCCGCCGTATTTCTTCAAGTTGTCGGCCTGGTCGACCGGATTGAAGGTGACGGCCGTATAGAAGTAGGTGAAGATGATGATGAAGAAGACCTCGCCGACCACGTAAGCCCAGCCGTCGGGGCTGAAGAAGGCGGCGAAGTCGAGGGCGGCAGGGGTGTTGATCAGCTGTCCGATCGTCGGCGGGAAGGCCATGATCGAGGCCGCGAAGATGACCGGGATGACGCCGGCCATGTTGACCCGCAACGGCAGGTAGGTCGAACCGCCGGAGGTCATTTTCCGGCCGACGACGCGTTTCGCGTACTGGACCGGGATCCGGCGCTGCCCCTCCTGGACGAAGACGATCGCGACGATCACCGCGAGGGCGATGAAGGGCATCATCACGACGAAGACCTGATCCGGGTTGTTCCACCATTTCGCCAGACCGGGCACGAGTTCGGAGACGATCGAGGCGAAGATCATCAGCGAGATGCCGTTGCCGATCCCGCGCTGGGTGATCAACTCGCCCATCCACATCAGCAGGGTGCAGCCGGCGGTCAGGCAGAGCACGATCAGCATCAGCTTCGCGAAGGTGAGGGTGCCGACGACGCTGGTGCTGCCCTGGCTGAAGGACTCGAAGAGGAAGACGTAGCCGATCGACTGGCCGAAGGCGAGGCCGACCGTCAGGTAACGCGTGTACTGGGTGATTTTCTGCTGCCCGACCTCGCCCTCTTTCTGCAGACGCTCCAGCGAAGGCACGACGACCGTCAGCAGCTGCAGGATGATCGAGGCGGTGATGTAGGGCATGATCCCCAGCGCGAAGATGCTGAGCCGGGACAGGCCCCCACCGGAGAAGAGGTTGAGGAAGCCGAGGACACCGGACCCACCGAAGTTGTCCTGGATTTCGTTTACCGCCTGAACGTCGACCCCCGGCGCCGGGATGTAGGCGCCGAACCGGTACAGCAGGAGGATTCCCGCCGTGAACGCGAGCTTCTTGCGGATGTCGACAACGCTGAAGGCGTTGAGAATGGTTTTGAGCATTACGGCTCCAGAGTGTGACAGGAACCGCCGGCCGCCTCGATCTTCTCTTTGGCGGCCGCGCTGAAGGCGTGCGCGTGGACCTCTAGCTTCTTCTTGATCTCACCGCGGGCGAGGATCTTGACGGGGTCCTTGCGGGTGGCCAGGCCCTTCTCCTTGAGGCTCGCCGGCGTTACTTCGGCGCCGCTGTCGAAGCGCTCCTCGAGGTCGGCCAGGTTGACCGGCTGGGTCTTGGTGCGGAAGTTCTCAAAGGGCATCGACTGCTTTTTGTGCGGACCGCGCAGCTTTCGCATCCGCATGTGGATCGGGTTCTGCCCGCCCTCGTAACCGGCCTTGCGCTTGCGACCCGAACGAGAACCGGCGCCCTTGTGACCCCGGCCCGAGGTCTTGCCGAGGCCGCTGCCCTCACCGCGGCCGATCCGCTTGCGGCGCTTTTTCGAGCCCGGCTTCGGCTTCAGGTTGTGCAGTCCGATCTCCTCGGCGCGCGAAGTCTCTTTTGATTCTTTTGATGATGAAGTGTTCTCAGCCACCGTCGACCTCCACCAGGTGCGAGACGACCCGCAACTGCCCCTGCAGCTGCTCGGAGTCTTTGAGCTCGACGCTCTTGCCGATCCGCCCCAGCTTCAGCGCCTTCAAGGTCGCTTTCTGATTCGGATTGGTCTTAGCCGCGGAGCGAGTCTGGCGAATCT
>JALYWY010000352.1 GCA_030852475.1 Actinomycetota bacterium
GCGTGGCACCGACGTGGTCACCGCGCTCGCGCTCGGGGCGCGGGCCGTCCTCGTCGGTCGTCCGGCGCTCTGGGGCCTTGCCGTCGACGGTGAGGCGGGGGCGCGCCGCGTGCTCGAGCTCCTGCGCGCGGAGGTCGAGCTCGCCCTCACGCTGCTCGGTTGCGCGACACCCGCCGACGTCCGCCCGGAGCACGTCGCGCTCGCTCCTAGACTCGGCCCCGATGGCTGAGCGTCACCCACGCGAAGCCCAGCTGCGGCGGGTCCACGGCCCTGGCGCTCTGTTCGCCGCGGCCTACGGGAACGTCGGCTCCTCGATCTACTACGCGCTCGGAGTCGTCGCCGCCTTCGCGCTCGGCCTGACACCGCTCGTCTTCCTGATCTCCGGGCTGATCTTCGTCTGCACGGCCGCGACCTACGCGGAGGCGACCGTGATGTACCCGGAGGCGGGCGGCTCGTCGAGCTTCGCGCGGCACGCGTTCAACGAGGTGGTCAGCTTCTTCGCCGCCTGGGGCCAGCTCCTCAACTACGTGATCACGGTCGCGATCTCCGCCTTCTTCGTCCCGCACTACCTCTCGGTGCTCTGGGAGCCGCTGGAGAGCAACCCCGGGGACATCATCGCCGGCATCGTCCTCGTCCTGATCCTGATCGGCGTCAACGTAGTCGGCAGCCGCGAGTCCGCGCGTCTCAACCTCGTCCTTGCGATCGCGGACCTCGCGACTCAGGCGGTGCTCGTCGTGCTCGGGCTGGCACTCGTCCTCAACCCCGACATCCTGGTCGACAACATCGAGCTCGGCGTGGCGCCGACCTGGGGCGACTTCGCGCTCGGGATCGCGGTCGGGATGATCGCCTACACCGGGATCGAGACGATCTCCAACATGGCCGAGGAGGCCAAAGACGCGGCCCGGACCATTCCCCGCAGCGTCGGCCTGACTGTCTTCGCCGTCCTCGCCCTCTACCTGCTGATCCCGATCGTCGCGCTCTCGGCGATGCCGGTGACCCAGGATGCCGCCGGCAACTACGGGACCCAGCTGGGGACGACCTTCGCCGACGACCCGATCCTCGGCATCGTGGAGAACCTGGGCCTCGCCCACGGCCTCACCGAAGTCATGCGCTACTACGTCGGCGTCCTCGCCGCCGTGATCCTGCTGATCGCCACCAACGCCGCCCTGATCGGCGTCTCCCGTCTGACCTATTCGATGGGGCAGCACCGCCAGTTGCCCGAGAGCCTGCGGCAGGTCCACCCCCGCTACCGCACCCCTTACATCGCGATCATGATCTTCGCCGCGGTGGCGATCGTCACCCTGTTGCCGGGTCAGACCGACTTTCTGGCGACGATGTACTCGTTTGGCGCGATGCTCTCGTTCACGATCGCCCATGTCGCGCTGATCCAGCTCCGCCGCAAGCAACCCGACGTCGAGCGGACTTGGAAGCCGCCGCTGAACTTCCGCGCCTTCGGTGTCGAGGTGCCGCTCAGCGCCGTCCTCGGCGGACTCGGCACCTTCACCGCCTGGATCGTCGTCATGGCCCTCAACCCCCGCACGCTCGTCGCCGGTCTCGGCTGGATGGCCTTCGGCCTCATCCTCTACGTCCTCTACCGGCGCAACCAGCGGTTGCCGTTGACGGAGACCGTGAAGGTGGTCACGCCGGAGCCCCTGGGGGTGGAGGAGGTCGAGTACCGAAGCATCCTGGTCGGCTTCGAGGACAACAGCGAGTTCTCCCCGGAGATGGTGGCGACCGCAGTCAAGCTCGCCTCCAAGCGCCGCCGAGGCATCCACATCCACTCGATGATGACCGTGCCGACCAACCTCGCCTTAGACGCTGAGCTGCCGGACAAGGAAGCCGAGGCTCAGCGCAAGATCGAGGAGGCAAAGCTGATCGGCGGCCAGCGGGTCACCGGGCACGTCGCCCGGGTGCGCCCCGGCCAGACCGGCTACTCGGTCTCCAAGGAGGCGGCGGAGATCAAGGCTGAGGCGATCGTCGTTGGGCTCCGCTATCGCAACGGCGTCCCCCTCTACGACAAGACCCTGCAGACGATCCTCGGCGAGCGTCCCTGCCGGGTGATCGTCGTGTCGGACCCCACCGGCAAGCAGCCGTCGGTCCCGACGCGGCTCCAATCGAATTAGACGAAGAAGTTCCGCTCTTCCTGAAAGCGCCCGTTCTCTTTATGGCGGCCCAGAGGACTACGCAGGCGAGGCCCGGACCGGCCTCGCCTGCGCAACAAGCCGCTGGGGGTCAGTCCCTAGGGTCGGACTCGCCTGATAGGTCCGCTGAGTTCTCAGCGGTGAGCGGCTCCAGGTGGAACACCTCTACCGAGACGTCGGTGTGCGTGTCGACGCTGCTGTTGAACGCACGAACTCTACGGCTCAAGATTCTTTCGATGGTCCCGATGAACTCATCCTTGGTCGCATGCTGGAAATACAGCCGCGTGTCGCGGAGGCGCTGGTGCTCGCCCATCTCCGCAAGCCGTCTCTCGGCCGGGGTGAAGCTGTCCTCAAGCGTGCAGAGAACGACGTCCGGCCCCGCGAAGTCGGTTTTTGCCTTGGTCGGGCCGCGCCCGAACTGCTCCTTGTAGAGGCGGACCATCTCCCGCGATATCTCCGCGCGGACGGAGGTCTGAAAATCGGCCGACTCGGCCGACTCCGATACATGCTGACTGTCCAATTTGAACTTCAATCCCCTCCTCGGGGTTGGTGAGGTCGCACGAGGGCAGAGGAGGATGAAGCCATGGTGCGCGATCCGAAACGCTGGTGCGCCTTGACGCGCCAGCTATGTGCGATAGATCACGGGAGACCCCGACCCGTCCCCTATTAGAAGACGAGCCGTGGGGCCCGGATCAAGATGTCGCGCTTCGATCGCGTCGTAGCGACAAGATCTCGCCGTTCCGTCGCTACCTCAACACCTCTCCAAGGTAGCAGCCGGGATTGCGAGCCCCACCGGGCGGGATTTCAGGGGGCGTGATCTCGGCCGACCCCTGCGCCTCGCTTGCGACCAGCGCCTTCAGACGCTGGTGAGCGCGGCGGCGAGCTGACTCCGGTTTTCGATGCCGAGCTTGCGATAGCTGTTCGAAAGGTGCATCTCGACGGTCCGGAGGGTGACGAAGAGGGCCTGGGCGATCTGTTTGTTGGTCTGGCCTTCGGAATCCGCTAAAGCACGTGGCGGTCGGCGAGGATCGCGATGCGCTGCCGGCTCGGCATCAACCGAGCGGATCGGCCGGGTCGCGGAGGAGGGCGAGGGCCGGGCCGTACATGCGGGCCTTGATGGCGGCGAGGGTGTCGCCGGCCTTGCTGACGTTGGCTTGGGCGATCTCCAGGGCGGTGGGGTGGACGAGGTCCTCGCTGACGGCCCGGTCGACGATCCCGGCGGCCTCGGCATCCGTGCCGCCGTAGCGGCGGCCGGTGAGCATCGCCTCATGAGCGGTCTGCTGCGAAAGCCGGCTCTGGATCAGGGCGGCCATCGCTCGGCTGAAGGGGATGTTGATGTCCACCTCGGGCAGGCACCAGTAGCCGCGATCGGCGCGCATCACCCGGAAGTCGTGCGCGAGCGAGAGCATCGCGCCGGCCGCAAAGGCGTGTCCCTGGATGGCGGCAACCGTGATCGCCGGCAGCGACAGGATTCGCGCGAAGAGCTCGTGCACCGAGACCACGTAGCCCTCGATTCGATCGCCGTTGTTCGACAGCCACTCCAGATCGAGGCCGTCGGAGTAGAACTTGCCCGTCGCCGCGGTCACCAGGACCCGGGGGCCATCGGCGTCTTCCACCGCGTCCAAGGCCTCGTTCACGGAGGCGATCCAGTCGGGATGAAGACGGTTCTGACCGTCCCCGAGATCGAGGAGGAAAACGTCGTTCTGGCGGTCGAGCGTCGGCATGGCGGCTCCTACTCGGGCTTGGGGGCTACGCGCATCGTGATGGTCGCCCGCATGACCGTCGTCTCGGAGCTGTCGAGCACGGCCACCTCGATAGGGAGGTCGCAGGCCTGGTCGAACGAGGGCCGCTCCCCCTCCTCCATCGAGGCGACCGCCCGCAGCTCGCCGCGCGCCTTGGCGAGGTATTCGACGGTCATGCCCTTCGGTATCCACCTGTGTCCGGAGGGGATCGAGACGTCGGTCATCAGCCCCCCGGCCAACTCGGCCATGTTGCACATCGCGATCGCGTGGACCGTGCCGAGGTGATTGCGCACGGAGCGACGATCCTTCACCCGGACCTCGCAATAGCCGGGCCGCAACGCCACCACCAATGGCTTGATGCTGCCGAAGTAGGGGGCTTTCAGGCAAACCGCTCCGGTGAAGAGCCGGACCCCTCCCGGCAGCGAGGAGAGACGATCGAAGATCGCGCCGACCTCCGCCTTCCGGGCCGAGTGCAGCGTTTCCGTGGTGGACCGCACGAGCGAGGCGATCATGCCCGGCCGGCCTCGGCGGCCTCGCGCTGTTGGGCGGCGGCGGCGCGCAGCTGCTCGAAGGAGACGACGTTTCCCGCGGCTCCCCAGCTGCCCTCGGGGACCTCGGCGATCAACACCCAGACGCGCATCGCGTCGGCCTCCTCCAGCCCGGCCGCCTCGAGGACGACCCGGGTCGCCTCGGCGACGAACTCCTCCTTGCGGCGCTGGGAGAGGGCCCCTTCGGGCACCCGGACCTCGACCCGGAAGGTCGGCTCGGCCACGGGTCGGCCCGCCGCGATCACCGCGTCGGCCGGCAGCTCGTGCAGGTAGATCCAGGTGACCGAGCGGAAGAAGTCGGTGTCCGGCGCCCGCTCGGCGCGGAGCAGCACGGTCGTCAGGTCCTCGACCAGCGCTTGGCGGCGCTCGGCCGGCAGCGCGCCGTCCGGATAGGTCAGGTCGATCATCGGCATGGCGTCCCCCTCTGTTCAGCTACTCGGCTAATTATGCAGGTCACCATACATAGAACGGCGCAGGGCCTGTGCGCCGCCCGGCGGTCAAGGGAGGGCGTTTTTCACGAGCCCCTGCAGCTCGCCGGCGACTTCGGTCAACGGCTCGATGCTCCTCTGGGCGCGCGCGAGGACGATCGCACCCTCGATCGCGGCGATGAAGAGCGTCGCCATCGAGGCCGCCTCCCCAGCCGAAAGCCCTGCCTTGCCGAAGGCGTCGGTGAGGAGCCTCCGCCACTCGCCGAAGGTCTCCGCGGCCGCCTCGCGCGCGCCGGGGGAGCGGTCCCCCTCGAGGGCGGCCGCCACGATCGGGCAGCCGGCGGCGAAGTCGCTCTCCTCGAGGACCCGACGCCAGAGC
>JALYWY010000407.1 GCA_030852475.1 Actinomycetota bacterium
TCAAGGCCACGATCGGCCTCAGGGTCCCGGCCGAGGAGGAGGACGCCGGCCTCGACATCAGCTCGCACGGCATGTACGGGTACCCGGAGCAGTTCATCCCGCAGCCGGAGTACTCGACGGGCCTGCCCAGCACGGTGTCCCACGGGGGCGCCCCGGTGGCAACTCCGGCACCTGCCCAGATGACGGCCAACGAGCCGACCACCGGAGGAGGTGTGAGCGCATGAAGAAGATCGAGGCGTACATCCGCCACGAGGCGTTCGAGCCGATCCGGGCTGAGTTGCTCGACAAGGGATTTCCCTCCTTGTCGATCCTCGAGGCCAAGGGCTCGGGCCGCCAGAAGGGCATCGTCGAGCGCTACCGCGGTTCGACCCTCACCGTCAACGTCCGGCCGAAACTGAAGCTGGAGGTCGTGGTCGAGGACAAAGACAAAGACGTCGTCGTCGAGACGATCCTCAAGCACGCCCGCACGGGTGAGGTCGGCGACGGAAAGATCTTCGTGCTGCCGGTGGAGGAGGCGATTCGCATCCGCACCGGGGAGGACGGCCAGTCCGTGCTCCAACTGCACGAGGAGTCGGAGATCCCGACCTAACCCCTACGGGCTCCGGCGCATCCCCAGGACAAAGAGCCAGCGGGGCGGCCTCCGGGTCGCCCCGCTCTTTTTGTTGGTGGTGGGGAAGGGGCGGGGCACCTCCTCCAGACACCTCTCGCTATGGCTCGAGGTTGAGTGTCTGGAGGAGGTACCCCGCCTCTTCAGCGACACGCAGTTGCGGGGCGATTCAAGGTAGGCCGCTTAAAAAGACAGGCGGTCCTTGGGCGTCGACTAGAGCACTGTCGTAGGAGGGTGCCGGTGTCCCTCGGAGGAATGTTCGGCGATATGCAATCTGGTTTTTGCGCGGCGGAGCCGCGCTGTTCGATTGCGGCTAAGCCGCGAAGCGGCGTGTCGCGCAATTCCGGAGAGGGATACCGGCACCCTCCCCTCAACCCGGCTAGCCTCGGCGCATGGCCGACGAACGGATTTCGCTGAACGAGGCGGCGCGGCGGTCGGGGGTGCCGGCCAGCACGCTGAAACGGTGGGCCGAAGAGAAGATCGTCCCGGTCCGCAAAGGGCGCTGGACCGTGGCGGCGGCGGCGCAGGCGCGGGTCGTGTCGCGGATGCGGGAGCGGGGCTACTCGCTGGAGGATCTGAAGGAGGCCGGGCGTGAGGGTCGGCTCGCCTTCGGCTTCACCGAGGAGCTCTTCGCTGGCTCGCAGGAGACCTTCACGATCGAGGAGGCGGCGGCGGAGACGGGGCTGGAGCCGGAGCTGGTCGAGCGGATCCTCGTCATCCTCGGCACCCCGAAAGGACAGCGCGACCTCAGCCAGGAGGACTTGGGGGCGCTGCGGCATTGCGCTCGCGTGCTCGCCGCCGGGTTCCCGCTCGTCGCCTTCCTGCAGTTGGTTCGCGTCTATGCCCAGTCGATGCGGCGGATCGCCGACGCGGAGGTGCGCCTGTTCCACCTCTACGTCCACGAACCGCTGATCCGCGACGCGGTGCCGGAGCTGGAAATGGCGGAGGAGATGGGCGAGCTGGCGGGCGACATCCTGCCGCTGGCGGCGCCGCTGACCGAATACCTGCACCAGCGTTACCTGCGCTTCTTCGTCGAACAGGACGTGGTCGGACACATGGAGTCGGGCGCCAGCATGGACACGGCCGAAATCGAGCTTGGTCATGTCCACGTCGCCCTCTGCTTCATCGACCTCACCGGCTTCACCCGCTACACCGAGGAGGAGGGCGACATCGAGGCGCTCGACGTGATCGAGAACTTCGTCGTCAACGTCGAATCGACGCTGCCGCGCGAGGCGACGATCGTGAAGACGATCGGCGACGAGGTGATGGTCGTCTCCCCGGACCCCGCCTCGCTGACCAGATGGGCGGTCGACTTCCTCTCCCGCTTCCCGCAGCGTCCGCAGCCGCGAGTGGGGATCCACTACGGCGACGCCGTCTACCGCGACGGGGACTACTTCGGCAGCCAGGTCAACCTCGTTCACCGCGTCGTCAACCGCGCCCTGGCCGGTGAGGTGCTGATCACCGACTCTGTCTGCGAGGCCATCTCCGACAGCGAGACCCTCCGTTTCGAGCCGATCGGCGAGGTGACCCTGAAGGGGTTCCCGACCCCGACCGCGCTCTTCGTCGTCCGCGGCGCATGAGCGGCGACGGGCTGCTGCAGCGGGTCGAAGCCCGGGGGCTGATCGCCGGGCCGGCGCCGGTGCTGGTGATGCTCTCCGGCGGGCGCGACTCGGTCTGCATGCTCGACCTCGCGGTTCGGGCCCGGGGGGCGGGGGAGGTGAAGGCGCTCCACGTCAACTACGGCCTGCGCGAGGAGGCCGACGGGGACGAGCGCCACTGCGCAGAGCTGTGCGACCGGGTCGGGGTGGGGCTGGCGGTCGAGCACCCGAAACGGCCAGAGGGCTCCGGCAACCTGCAGGCATGGGCCCGGGAGGAGCGCTACGCGGCGGCGGCGCGACTGGCGGGGGAGGCGGGGTCGACGATCGTCACCGGCCACACCGCCGACGACCAGGTGGAGACGATCCTCTACCGGCTCGCCTCCTCGCCCAGTCGCAGGGCGCTGCTCGGCATGCGCCCCCGGGACGGTCACCTCGCTCGTCCCCTGCTCGCCACCACCCGCGAGGAGACGACCGCCTACTGCGAAGAGCGGGGGCTCCCGTGGTGCGACGACGCCAGCAACGAGGAGGCCGATTACAAGCGGAACCTGCTGCGCCGGGGGTTGATCCCGGAACTGGCGAGGATCCACCCGGCGGCAAAGGAGAACGTGCTGCGCACGGCGACCCTGCTGCGCGAGGAGGCGGAGCTCCTCGACTCGCTGGTCGACGCCGAGCTGGAGGGGGGCGATTCGATCTCTCGCGACCGGTTCGCCGAACTGCACCCCGCCTTGCGGCGGCTGGTCCTGCAGCGACTGGCCGACCAAGCCGCCGGTCGCCCGGTCGCCGGCGCCGCCCGCTTCGCCGAGCAGGTGGCGAGCCTGCACCGCGGTGGCTCCGCACTCGATCTCGGCGCCGGCGTCCGCGCCGTGCTCGAAGGGGGCGTTCTCCGCGCCGAACAGGGTTGATGGGCCGGAAACGCCCTTATAGAGAGTGAAATCGGCCCGTCAACGATCCAGCTCAACTATCTAGACTGCGCGCCGTGTCGGACCCCGCGATCGGCGAGACCCTCGTCGCCAGAGACGATCTGCAGCGCCGCATCGCCGAGCTGGGGGCGGAGATCAGCCGCGACTACGCCGGGCGGGAGCTGATCCTGGTCGGGGTGCTGAAGGGTGCCGTCCTCTTCCTCGCCGACCTGATGCGCCATATCGACGTCTCTTGCGAGATCGACTTCATGGCCATCTCCAGCTATGGCTCCCAGACCGACTCCTCGGGGGTGGTGCGCATCCTCAAGGACCTCGACGCGCCGATCAAGGACCGCGACGTCCTCATCGTCGAGGACATCGTCGACTCCGGTCTCACGCTCCAGTACCTGATGCGCAACCTCAACGCGCGCGAACCGGCCTCGCTACGCGCTTGCGCGCTGCTGACCAAGCCGGATCGACTGCGGGTCGACCTCTCCCCTCACTACGTCGGCTTTGAGATCCCTAACCGGTTCGCGATCGGATACGGGCTCGACCACGCGCAGAAGTACCGAAACCTGGATTTCGTCGCTGCACTGGCCGAGTAAGCCGGAAAATCCGCCCTGGTACGCTGAATCCCACTCTTGAGGCGTTTCTTCAAAAGCGCGGCTTTTCCGATCCTGCTGGTTGTCGTCCTGGCGTTCGTCGCCACGCAGTGGATCAACGGCGGCGACGAGTCTGAGGCTCCGCCATACAACCAGCTGATCGCGCCCGAAACCGGGCTGATCGCCGAAGGAAAAATCGAGAAGGTCACGCTCAACACGAAGGACAACACGCTCGACGTCGAGCGGACCAACGGCGAAAACTTCTCGACGGGCTACCCGCCCAATACCGAGCGGGGCCTGATCAACGAGCTCGAGAGGGCCGAAGTCGAAACCAAGGTCAACGGCTCCGGCGGCTCCAGCCTGCTCTCGCTGCTGACGCTGATCCTCCCCTTCGTCCTCTTCTTCGGCTTCTGGCTGTTCCTGATGAACCAGATGCAGGGCGGCGGCAGCCGGGTGATGAACTTCGGCAAATCGAAAGCCAAACGGATGTCGGTGGACGCGCCGAAAATCACCTTCCGCGACGTCGCCGGCGTTGACGAGGCGGTGCAGGAGCTCGGGGAGATCAAAGAATTCCTCGAGAACCCAAAGAAGTTCCAGGCGCTGGGCGCGCGGATCCCGAAGGGCGTCCTTCTATATGGACCGCCCGGCACCGGTAAGACCCTGCTGGCCCGCGCCGTCGCCGGCGAGGCCGGGGTTCCGTTCTTCTCGATCTCCGGCTCGGACTTCGTCGAGATGTTCGTCGGCGTCGGCGCCAGCCGCGTCCGCGACCTCTTCGAGCAGGCGAAACAGAACTCGCCCTGCATCATCTTCATGGACGAGATCGACGCCGTCGGTCGCCACCGCGGCGCCGGCATGGGTGGCGGTCACGACGAGCGCGAGCAGACCCTGAACCAGCTCCTCGTCGAGATGGACGGCTTCGAGATGAAGGACAACATCATCTTGATCGCCGCCACGAACCGGCCCGACATCCTCGACCCGGCTCTGCTGCGGCCAGGCCGCTTCGATCGCCAGGTCGTCGTCGACCGCCCGGACCGCAAGGGTCGCAAGAAGATCCTCGAGGTCCACACCCGCGGCAAGCCGCTGGGGCGCGAAATCGACCTCGACACGCTCGCCGGCCAGACCCCCGGCTTCACCGGCGCCGACCTCGCCAACCTGATCAACGAGGCGGCCCTGCTGACCGCCCGCTCGGGCAGCCGCGAGATCACGATGAAGGAGCTCGAGGAGGGGATCATGCGCGTGATCGCCGGCCCCGAGAAGAAGACCCGGGTGATGAGCGAGAAGGAGCGGCTCGTCACCGCCTACCACGAGGTCGGGCACGCGATCGTCGGGCAGCTGCTCGAGAACACCGACCCCGTCCACAAGATCTCGATCATCAGCCGTGGCCAGGCCCTCGGCTACACGATCAGCCTGCCGACTGAGGACAAGTTCCTCACCACGCGCGCGGAGCTGACCGAGACGATGGCGATGACGCTCGGCGGTCGCGCTGCCGAGGAGATCGTCTTCGGCGAGATCACCACGGGGGCGTCGAACGACCTGGAAAAGGTGACGGAGACCGCGAAGCAGATGGTGATGCGGTTCGGGATGTCCGAGCGCCTCGGCCCCCGCGTCTTCGGCCACGATCGCGGCCAGCCGTTCCTCGGCCGCGAGTTCAGCTCCGAGGCCGACTACTCCGACGAGATCGCCCGCGAGATCGACGACGAGATCCGCCGCATCGTCGAGGGCGCCCACCAGACCGCGAAGAGCCTGCTCAACGACAACCGCGACGAGCTCGAGCGGATCTCGAAGCTGCTGCTGGAGCGGGAGACGATCGACGCGAAAGAGTTCGTCGCCCTGCTCGAAGGCAAGCCGGCGGAGGAGGTCTTCGTCGACGAGGAGGAGCCGCCCTCGAAACCGGCCGAGCCCGCGCCCGAGCCGGAAAAGGCGGCCCGCGAGGGCGCCCGCCCGAATCCGCGCCCCCGCCCCGGCTTCGCCGGCGGCGACGCCTCCTAAGCCGGAGCTCCGAGTGACCAAGCTCATGGGCGTCGTCAACGTGACGCCCGATTCGTTCTCCGACGGGGGCCTCTACCTCGATCCGGGGGCGGCGATCGCGCACGGGCGCGAGCTGGCCGCGGCGGGAGCGGAGATCCTCGACGTCGGTGGCGAATCGACCCGGCCGGGGGCTGAGGTCGTGCCCGAGGACGAGGAGCTGCGGCGGGTCGTTCCCGTCATCCGAGGACTGGCTGATCTCGAATGTCAGATCTCCGTCGACACCTCGAAGGCGCGGGTCGCGGAGGCCGCCCTCGACGCCGGCGCGGAGATCGTCAACGACGTCACCGCCCTGCGCGGCGACCCGGAGATGGCGGCGTTGTGCGCCGAGCGCGGAGCCACAGTCGTCCTCATGCACATGCTCGGCGACCCGCGGACGATGCAGGACGATCCGCGCTACGACGACGTCGTCGCCGAGGTGAAGGCGTTCCTTGCCGAGCGCCTGGAAGCGGCGATCGCCGCCGGCATCGCCGAGGAGCGGCTCTGGCTCGACCCCGGCATCGGCTTCGGCAAGACCGGGGCCCACAACATGGAGCTGCTGCGCCGCCTCGGCGAGCTCCGCGAGCTCGGCCGCCCGCTGGTGATCGGCACTTCCCGCAAGAGCTTCATCGGCAAGGTCGACGGCTCCGCCGCCGGCGAGCGCTTGGGCGGCACGATCGCCTCCTCGGTCCTCGCCGCGGCCGAGGGGGCGGATGTCCTGCGCGTCCACGACGTCGCCGAGATGCGCCAGGCGCTGGCGGTGGCGACGGCGATCCTCGGGTAGCGTGCCGCCCATGGAGAACCACGACAACGGGATCGAGTCGAGCGCCGAAATCGAGCTGCGCGGGCTCTCGATCTACACCCACCACGGCGTCTCCGAAGCCGAGCAGGAGGTGGGGCAACGCCTCGAGTTCGACATCTCCTTCGACGTTCCCGACTGCGACGCGCTGCTGACCGACCGGCTCGAGGACACGGTCGACTACGCGCAGGTCTGCGACATCGTCACCCTCGCCGCCACCGAGCGCAGCTACAAAACCCTGGAGCGCCTGGCCCAGGTGGTGGGGGAGCGGTTGATGGAGCGCTACGGCTCCGAATCCGTTCGCGTCCGCGCCGCCAAGCCGGAGCCGCCGCTGCCGCTGGCGATCCAGGAGGTGGCGGTCGAGGTCACCCAGGAGCGCTTGGTCGAAGAAGGGGAAGACGAGAGCGAGGGATGACTGATTTGGCTGCGGAGGGGCGGACCGGCTACCTCGGTCTCGGCTCCAACGTCGGCGATCCCGCCGCGCACTTACGTGCCGCCGTCGAGCTGCTGGAAGCGGAGGGGATCGAGGTCGAAGCGGTCTCCTCGACCTACGTCACCGAGCCGGTCGGGGAGATCCTCGACCAGCCCGACTTCCTCAACGCCGCCGTCCGGATCCGCACCGAGCTCGAGCCGGAGCAGCTGCTGGACGCCTGCAAGCGGGTCGAGGCCGAGCGCGGCCGCTCTTTCGACGCTCCCCGTCACAGCCCCCGCCCGCTCGACGTCGACCTGCTCCTGCTCGGCGACCTCGAGCTCAGCACCGACCGCCTCACCCTGCCCCACCGGGAGGTGACGACCCGACGCTTCGTCCTCGTCCCGCTGCTGGAGCTCGACCCGGAGCTGACCTTGCCGGACGGTACGCGGCTGGCGGAGGCTCTAGCCGCGCTGGGACCCGGCCAGCGGGTCGAGCCACTCGGCCGGTAGCACCGGCGGCATGTGTCCCGGGTACCCCGGGACGAGACGCTTGGCCAGGGCGCCGGCAGGGCGGTTCTCGATCGCCGGGCGCAGGTCGTCGAGCGTCATCGCCAGGCCCAAGCTGGGGGCGATCTGGAAGTCCGCGGCGTTCAGCTGCTCGCCGTTCAGCACCCCGCTCTCGACCCAGGCGTCGACCTTGTCGAGCAGCGCCGGCAGGGCGGCGACGGCCTGGCGGGCGTTCTCGTCGCTGGCCTCGTTGAAGCGGGCGGAGAGGGCGACGATCGGCGCCGCGGTCTTCACCGCCAGTCCGATCGGCATCCCGATCCGGGCGCCCTCGGAGTAGCTGCGGAGCGGGGCTCGGTTCTTCTTCATCCCCCACCAGAGGATCTGGCGGACGGGGTGCTGCAGCTCCTCGTCGCCGAAGCGCTCGGCCTCCTCGACCGCGGCGCGCTTCTCGGCGTCCTCGGGAAAGAGGGGCGGCGCCGGCCGCAGGCGCTCCAGCTCGCGCGCGATCTGTCGCGACCCCTGGACCTTGTCTCCCTCGATCTTCAGCGCCGGCACGGTGATGCCGGAAAAGCCGACCGCGCGCAGCACGCCCTTCGAGATCACCGGCAGCAGGTCGGTGCGCTTGTACTCGATGCCCTTGTGCTTGAGCATCAGCTCGACGGCGATGCTCGGATGCGAGGCGGGGATGATGTAGAGGCGTGCGTTCATCGCGTGATCCTAAGTGCATTCGGCCCAATTTGGCTACCTGGCCAGTCGCGGCTCGCGATAATCGCCAGATGCTTCTCGCCGCCGACGTCGGCAACACGCAGACCCACCTGGGCGTCTTCGAGGGCGAGCGCCTGGTCGAGCACTGGCGCTTCCAGACCCGCTCGGGGGCGACCGGAGACGAGCTCGCCGAGCGGATCGCCGGGCTCTTCTCGCTCTGCGGGATGGCCTTCGGCGACGTCGACGCCGTCTGCGTCTCCTCGGTGGTGCCGCCGCTCGGCAGCCAGTTCGAGCAGCTGGCGGAGCGCTACCTGAGGGCCGACTGCCTGACGATCGGCCCCGGGGTCAAGACCGGGATGCCGATCCGGATCGAGAACCCGCTCGAGGTCGGCGCCGACCGCCTGGTCAACGCGATCGCCGCCTACGACCGCTTCGGCGAGGCCTGCGTCTCCGTCGACTTCGGCACCGGCATCAACATCGACGCCGTCTCTGCCGACGGCGAGTACCTCGGCGGTGCGATCGGCCCTGGCCTCGCCCCCTCGCTCAGCGCCCTGATCGAACGTGCGGCCCGGATCACCCGCATCGACCTCGAAGAGCCGCAGGAAGCGATCGGCCGCTCGACCCGCGCGGCGATCCACTCCGGCTTCATCTTCGGCTTCGCCGGCCTGATCGACGGCATCGTCCGCCGGATCGAAGAGGAACTGCCCAACCCGCGGCTGCTCGCCACCGGCGGCTACGCCTCGACCGTCGTCCCCTTCACCGAGACGATCGACGAGGTCGACGATCTGCTGACCTTGAAGGGCCTGCGACTGATCCATGAGCGCAACCGATGAACAAGCCCGCCCGGCGCTGACCGATCCGTTCGAGATCGGCGGCGTGCCGATCGCCAACCGGGTTCTGCTGGCGCCGCTGGCGGGGATCGGCAACTGGTTCGTGCGCATGCAGGCGAAACGGCACGGCGCCGGCCTCGCGGTCTCGGAGATGGTCTCTAGCTTCGCCCTCCACTACCGCAACGAGCGCACCCTGCGGGACCTGCTGCGGATCCACCCCGACGAGCACCCGGTTTCGATTCAGCTCTTCGGCCACGACGCCGAGGTGATGCGCTCCGGCGCCGAGATCGCCGCCGAGGCCGGGGCCGACCTGATCGACATCAACATGGGCTGCCCGGTGCCGAAGGTGCGCAAGACCGGGGCCGGCGCCCAGTTGCTGCGAGATCCCGACCTGGCCCTGGCGCTGGCCCGGGGCGCCGCCGAGGGCAGCGGCCTGCCGGTGACGGTGAAGCTGCGTTCGGGGATCGAGGCCGGCGACCGCTCCGGGTTCGAGCTGGCGATCCGCCTGGTCGAGGAGGCGGGTGTCGCCGCGATCGCCTTCCATCCCCGCGCCGCGACCAAAGGCCACAAGGGCAAGCCGGATTACGCGCTGACCCGCGAACTGGTGGAACGGGTCGAGGTGCCGGTGATCGTCTCCGGCGGTCTCTCCAGCGCCGAGGCCGCGCGCCGCGCCTACGAGGAGTCCGGCGCCGACGCTGTGATGGTCGCCCGCGGCTCCTTCGGCAACCCATGGGTCTTCGAAGAACTGACCGGGCGCCGGACCGGGCCGCCGAGCCGCGAGGAGATCGTGGCCGAGTGGCTGTGGGTGGTCGACCGGGCCGAGGAGCACCTGGGGACGGAGCGGGCGGCGCGCTACCTGCGCAAATTCCATCCCTGGTACGTGGAGCGCCTGGAAGCGCCGAAAGAGGTCTTCCTCGAGCTCCAGCACAGCGCTGATCTGGCTCGGACGCGGGAGTTGATCGGCGGCTTGGCGACCGCTGCCGTACCGGTCTGACCGGCCCCCTTGGCCGGCCAGCCACCCTCGCTATAATCGCGCGCTCCGTGCCCGGAGTGCGCCTTTCATATTGGCGCATTGAGGGCGTTTTTTTAGGTCCCGGGAGAGCGGTCAGGCTCCCTTTTCCAATCTAAAGCGAGGTCGTTCAAGTGCGTCAGGCCGTCATCACCCCCGAGGGGCTGGAAAAGCTGAAAGAGGAAATCGAGTTCCTCTCGACGACCAAACGCCGGGAGGTCGCGGCTCGGATCAAGGAGGCGCGCGAATTCGGCGACATCTCCGAGAACGCGGAATACGACGACGCCAAGAACGAACAGGCCCTGCTCGAGGCGCGAATCGCGCAGCTGGAAGAGAAACTGCGGCGCGCCCAGGTGATCGACGAGAAGTCGCTCGGCACCGACGAGGTCGGCTTCGGCTCGATCGTCCACGTCAAAGACCAGAAAACCGGCAACTCGCAGAAATTCCAGATCGTCGGCTCGACCGAGGCCAACCCGCTCGAGCACAAGCTCTCGAACGAGTCGCCGATCGGCAAAGCGCTGATCGGGAAAAAGCGCAACGACATCGTCACCGTCGAGGTCCCGCGCGGACCGAAGAAAAAACTCAAAATCACCAAGATTGAGAAAGCTCACTGAGGCTCGTTAGGCTCGCCCCCCGATGAGCGAGCCCAGCCGACAAGAGGAGCAGCAGGACCTCTCCCAGGTTCTCGAGGATCGCCGCGAGAAGCTGGAGCGGATCCGCGAGGCGGGGATCGAGCCGTTCCCGCACGAGTTCTCCGGGCGCGAGGACGTCGCCGAGGTGCGGGCCGCGCACCAGGGTCTGGCGGCGGGGATGGAGACCGACTCGCGCCACCGCGTCGCCGGCCGGATCGTCGGCCGCCGCGGCCACGGCAAGGCCTGCTTCCTCGACCTCCGCGACGGCAGCGGTCAGATCCAGCTGCACGCGCGCAAGGACGTGCTCGGGGACGAGGCCTTCGAGCTGCTCGTCGACCTCGACCTCGGCGACATCGTCGGCGTCGAGGGGACGGCGATGGCGACCCGGCGCGGGGGGGAGCTGTCGCTGGCGATCGACCGCTGGCGGTTGCTGGCCAAGAGCCTGCGCCCGCCGCCCGACAAGTTCCACGGCCTCGAGGACACCGAGACCCGCTTCCGCCGCCGCGAGCTCGCCCTGATCGCCAACGAGGAGAGTCGGCAGGCCTTCCGCACCCGCGCCCGCACGATCTCGGAGATCCGCCGCTGGTTCGACGAGCACGACTTCGTCGAGGTCGAGACGCCGGTCCTGCA
>JALYWY010000411.1 GCA_030852475.1 Actinomycetota bacterium
AGGTAGGTGAACATGAGCACGAACATCACCGGCGTGATCGTCACGTCGAGCAGCTGCTCGGGCACGTGTTTGACCTTCAGCATCCCGCGCCAGGCGAAGGCGAGGGTGGCGGCGAGGGCGCTGGCGCGCGGCGGGCGAGGCGCCGAGGTGAGGGCGCGCTGGACCGCCTGCGCCTCGATCGCTTCCGCGGGGCGATCCGGGGTCGTCGGGCCGGTGCTCACGCGACCGGCTCCTCGGTCTCGCTGCCCTGATCTTCCGCCGTGTGCCCGGTCAGCGCCAGGAAGACCTCGTCGAGGCTCGGCTGGCCGAGCGAGAACGCAGCGACTCCCACTCCCGACCGGGCCAGCGCGGCGACCGCCTCGGCGGCCCGCTCGCCGTCGGAGCAGGGGCTGCTGAGCAGCGTCGGGTCGGGCTCGAGGTGGACCGAGCCGAGCTCCTCGCTCAGCAGGCGCTCGGCCTCCGGGCGCTGCTCGGGGTCGAGCAGCCGCACCTCCAGCGCCCCCGAGCCGACCGACGCCTTCAGCTGGCCGGGCGTCCCCTCGGCGATCACGCGGCCGTGGTCGATCACGGCGATACCCTCGGCCAGCTGGTCGGCCTCCTCGAGGTACTGGGTGCAGAGCAGGATCGTCGTCCCCTCGCCGGCGAGAGCGCGGATGATGTCCCAGACGAGGTTGCGCGAGCGCGGGTCCAGCCCGGTGGTCGGCTCGTCGAGGAACATCAGCTCGGGCGTGATCACGATGCTGGCGGCGATGTCGAGCCGGCGCCGCATCCCGCCCGAGTAGTTCTTGACCAGCCGTCCCGCAGCCTCCTCGAGCCCGAAGGCGGAGAGCAGCTCGTCGGCTCGCGCCTTCGCCTCCGCCCGCCGCAACCCGACCAGGCGGCCGATCAGGATCAGGTTCTCCCAGCCGGTGAGGTCGTCGTCGACCGAGGCGAGCTGACCGGTGAGGCTGATCAGACCCCGCACCTCGTCGGCTTCGGCGACCACGTCGTGCCCGAGCACCCGCGCCGAGCCGGCGTCGGGGCGCAACAGGGTGGCCAGCATCCGGATCGTCGTCGTCTTGCCGGCGCCGTTGGGCCCGAGCACGCCGTAGACGGAACCGCGCCGCACGCCGAGGTCGACGCCGTCGACCGCGCGCACCTCGCCGAAGGTCTTGACCAGGCCGCTGGCTTCGATCGCAAGATTTGGCGTTATCGCCATACCTTCACGTTATCGCCATGCCTTCACTCCAGATCGGCCGCGGGAACGATGTTCTGGTTGAGGCGGAAACGGTTGCCGGGGTCATAGATCGACTTTATCCGCGCCAGCCGGGCGTGGTTGTCCCCGTAGCTGGAGCGCACCGCCGCCTCGCCCTCCTCGAGCAGCCCCGGGAAGTTGAAGTACGTCTGCCCGTTCGAGAAGGGCGCCGTGGCCTCCCAGAACTCCCGCGTGTAGGCGATGTTGGCCTCGTCGTCGGCCGGCTCGTGCCAGGTCGAGTCGATGCTGAGCATCCACTCCGAGCTGCGGTCTCCGAACGCGGTCTCCTCGGCGCCGACGCGGGAGATCGCGCCACCGCAGTGGCGGACGATGACGAGGGTGTCGGCCGAGGGGCGGCGCTGCGACCACTCGGCGGTGGCGGCGACCGCGGCGTCGGAGAACCCGTCGAGGTAGTGCGCCTTCCAGTAGTAGCGCCGGCCGGCCGGGAAGTACGGATCCAGCGAGCCCTGGAACTCCAGGTAGTCGACCGGCCCGCTCATGTCCAGGAGCGGCGCCGCGAGCTCCCGCAGCGGCTGCATCGCGCGCTCCCCCTCGGCCGGATCGCCCGTCCAGAGACCCGCGACGCCGACGTAGGAGAGGCCGCGCAGGCGCTCGGGCAGCTCCTCGCTGTCCGGCAGCGCCCAGATCAGCCCCGCCGTCGTCAGCTCGTCCGGCGCCCCGGCCACGGCGTCGCGCCATCCGCTCAGCACCTGGGTGGCGTCCTCGAGCGGGTAGGCGACGTTGAGCGCGAAGACCTCCGGGCCGAGCTCGTGCAGGCGAAACTCGAAGGCGGTGACGACGCCGAAGTTGCCGCCGCCGCCGCGCAGCGCCCAGAAGAGGTCGGGGTGCTCGTCGGCGCTCGCGCGCACCCGGCGCCCGTCGGCCAGCACAACATCGGCGGCGACGAGGTTGTCGACCGTCATCCCGTCGCGGCGGCGCTGATGCGAGACGCCGCCGCTCAGGGCCAGGCCCGCGACGCCGGTTTCCGAGACCACGCCCCCGGTCGTCGCCAGGC
>JALYWY010000419.1 GCA_030852475.1 Actinomycetota bacterium
ACCCCGTGCTGTCGCTCCGCAAGCGTCGAGAGCCAGCGGTCGTCATCGCGAGTCCGCGAAAAGGGTTCTTCAAGGGCCGTTTTCGCGGACTCGGCGGGCACGCGCTGAGGCTGGCGGGAAAGATCGCGCGTGTGGCGCGCGGTTTGTGCCGGCTCTCAAACGAAGGCGTCACGAAAGCCGGGCCGCACCCACCTCTACCTGCCGAAGAAGAGGTGGGTGGGGCCCGGCGCGGTCGGAACCTACGGCCCAGGCGTCCGTTCGACAGCGGCCTCGGCGGTCGCCGCCTCGGCCTCGCGGGTCGCGGCGCCTTCCAAGGCGTTCGACAGGGCTCGCACGTAGGCGCGGGCACTTGCCTCGAGGATGTCCGTGGCCACGCCCTGGCCGGTGGCCAGGCGGCCCGCCGCCCGCAACTGCACGGTCACTTCGCCGAGGGCGTCCTCTCCCCCGGTCACCGCCTCGACCTTGTACTCGACCAGCTCGCACTCGGTATCGACCGCGTCCTGGATCGCGCGGAAGATCGCGTCGACCGGACCGTCGCCGCTGGACTCGCCAACCGACTCCTCGCCCGAGGGCAGCGTCACCGCCACCTTCGCCACCGGCTCGCGGCGGCTTCCCGCCTCGACCTCGAACCAGGCCAGCTCGTGGGCTTCGGAGCGGTCGCGCATCTCGTCGGAGACGATCGCCTCCAGGTCGAGCGCGGTGACCTGCTTCTTGCGGTCGGCGACCTCCTTGAAGGCCTTGAAGGCGCTGTTCAATGCCTGGCCCTCGACTTTGAAGCCCAGCTGCTCCAGGGCGTCTTTCAGCGCGTGGCGGCCGGAATGCTTGCCCAGCACGATCGAGTTCGACTCCAGGCCCACTTCGGTCGCGTCCATGATCTCGTAGGTGCTGCGCTCCTTCAGCACGCCGTCCTGGTGGATCCCCGACTCGTGGGCGAAGGCGTTGCGGCCGACGACGGCCTTGTTCGGCTGCACCGGGTAGCCGGTCAGACGGCTGACCATGCGGCTGGTGCGGGCGATCTCGCGGGTGTTGATCCCGGTCCAGAGGCCGTGAGCGTCCTCGCGGACGCCGACCAGCATCGCGATCTCCTCCAGCGAGCAGTTGCCGGCCCGCTCGCCGATCCCGTTGACCGCGCACTCGACCTGCCGCGCCCCCGCCAGCACGCCGGCGTAGGAGTTGGCGACGGCCAGCCCCAGGTCGTCATGGCAGTGGACCGACAGCTCCACGTCCCGCAGCCCCGGCGCCAGCTCGTACAGCCGCCGGAAGTAATTTGCGTACTCCTCCGGCGTGGTGTAGCCGACGGTGTCGGGGATGTTGACGACGGTCGCGCCCTCCTCGACGGCGATCGCGCAGACTTCGGCGGTGAACTCGATGTCGGCGCGGGTCGCGTCCATCGGCGAGAACTCGACGTCCTCGCAGTAGGACTTGGCCAGCCTCACCGCCGCCCGCGCCTGGCCCTTGACGTCCTCGCGGTCGGTCTGCAGCTGGTGCTCGATGTGGATGTCGGAAGTCGAGATGAAGGTGTGGATGCGCGGCCGATCGGCGTCCTTGATCGCCCCCCAGGCGGCGTCGATGTCCGCTTTATGGGTGCGGGCGAGGCCACAGATCACCGGTCCCTCGACCTTGCGTGAGATCTCCTGGACCGCCTCGAAGTCGCCGGGGGAGGTGATCGGGAAGCCGGCCTCGATCACGTCGACCCCCAGGCGGGCGAGCTGCTGGGCGATCTCGACCTTCTCGGCGGTGTTCAGCGAGATCCCGGGCGACTGCTCGCCGTCTCGCAGCGTGGTGTCGAAGATGTGGACGCGGTTGGCGTCGGATTTGGTGTCACTTTGCGGTCCCATCGGACCTCTCCTTCTCTCTCTGATTCGAATGGCCTTTGTCTCTCGCGGCTATCGCGCC
Organism: Actinomycetota bacterium; assembly: GCA_030852475.1. Lineage (GTDB taxonomy): Bacteria > Actinomycetota > Thermoleophilia > Solirubrobacterales > 70-9 > VAYN01. The sequence goes on from JALYWY010000419.1 coordinate 1,897, forward strand.
GCCCAGCGCTATTCCCCCCGAGGGGGGAGGAGAAGGAGTAGCGCGAGGCTGTCGAGCCGGCGGGTCATTCGGCTCCGAACCTTAGCGTAGGCTGCGCGAATCGCAACCCCGGAATCCACCGATCCCGCCCAGAAAACCAACTGGCTGGCGCTCTTCGCGATGGGGATGGCAGTCGTCGTGATCGCCAACGACTTCACCGCGGTCAACGTCGCCCTACCGACGATGGAGCAGGACTTCGACACCAACGTCAACACGATCCAGTGGGTGATCAACGCCTACGCGCTCACCTTCGGGGTGATGATCGTCACCGGCGGTCGCCTCGCCGACATGTTCGGGCGCCGCAACGCCTTCTTCCTCGGGAGCGCGATCTTCGCTTCGATGTCGGCGCTCGGCGGCGTCGCCCCGAGCGAGACCTGGCTGATCGTGGCGCGGGTGCTGATGGGGATCGGCGGGGCGCTGATGTGGCCGGCGATCCTCGGCATGACCTACGAGATCCTGCCGGAAGAGAAGGCCGGCCTGGCCGGGGGAATCATCATCGGCGCCGCCGGCCTCGGGAATGCGGTCGGTCCGCTGCTGGGCGGCGTCCTCACCCAGGAGCTGAGCTGGCGCTGGATCTTCTTCCTCAACGTCCCGATCGCGCTCTTCGCGGTCGCGGTCACCTACTGGCTGGTTCACGTCAAGGAGCCGGAGGGCGGCGATCGGCGCATCGACTACGCCGGGATCACGACCCTCTCGGTCGGCCTCGTCTCGCTGCTGATCGGGCTCGACCAGGTCGCCGACTGGGGCTGGGGAGACCCGAAAGTGATCGCGATGCTGGTCCTGGCGGGAGCGATGATCGCCGCCTTCCTCTCGATCGAGCGCCGGGCCGGCGCCCACGCGCTGATCCCCCGCGAGGTGATGCGCAACGAGAGCTTCACCGCTTCCTGCGTGGCCGTCCTCTTCATGGCCGGGACCTTCTTCGCGGCGCTGCTCTACCTGCCTCAGATCATGGAGAAGCAGCTCGGCTATTCCGCCCTGGAGTCGGGCCTGGGGATGCTGCCGTTCCTCGCCGTCTTCGCGCTCTCCTCCTTCGCCGCCGGCCCGCTCTACGACCGCCTCGGCCCAAAGCGGCTGGCCGTGGTGGGAGCGGCCCTCATAACCCTCGGGCCGATCCTCTTCTTCTCCCTGATCGACGAGGGGTCGGGCTACGGGGCGCTGATCCCGGGCATGGTCGTGATGGGCATCGGCGCCGGCAGCTTCGTCCCCACCGCGACGACCGCCGGCGTCACCTCGGTCGACGAATCGCAGACCAGCCTCGCGGGCGGCATCGTCTACATGTTCCAGATCGCCGGCGGAGCGATCGGCCTGGGCCTGACCACGACCGTGTTCACCGGTTCCGTCCCACCCTTCGTCGAGGGCGTACAGGCAGCGTTCCGGCTCGACGCCGCGCTCTCCGTGATCGGGCTGCTGGTCGCGATCGCCTTCGTCGGCGGGCGCCTCTTCTCGCGCCCCAATCCCTCCTAGGGCACCAGTTCGTTCTGTCCGGGTCCACCGACGAGCTGGTCCTTGTCGGGGCCGCCGCGCAGAACGTCGTCTCCCGAGCCGCCGACGAGTTTGTCGGGGCCAGGCCCGCCGAGCATCCAGTCGTCGCCCCTGCGCCCGACGAGGAAGTCGTGGTCGGGGCCGCCGATGATCTTGTCGGAAGCGCTGCCGCCGGTCAGCCGGTCGCCGCCGGGCCCGCCGCGAATCGTCACCGGCGCCGGGATGTCGCTGCTGAAGGTGATGAAGTCGGAGCCGCCGCCGGCGTTGACTTCGAAGCCGGCGATCGACGGCGCCTTGCAGAAGAGTTCGTTGAGATTTTCCTCAGGATGGGTGCAGAGGTTGCCGCCGACTTCGAGCGGAGCGGTCGAGAGGATCACGTATTCGCGCCCGTCGGGGCTGAGGGAGACGGAGATGCTGCTGTTCTCGTTGCCGCCGCTGATCAGCAACGTGACCGGCGCTTCCGCGCGCGCGAAAGCGGCGGGGAAAACCGCCAGCACGACCAGCACGATGAGAGTCGCCTTCTTCATTGGTCCCTGGCCTCGAGGTCAGACCATTTAAGGAAACAACGCGTTTGCGCAGACGTTGCGCTCAGAGGTCGACCGAACGCCCGATCGAGAAGCCCTCGAGGCCGAGGATCTTCTCGATCGCCTCGGAGCGGACCGGCGCGTCGGTGGTCAGCGCCATCACCGCCTGCTCCCCCCCGCTCTCGGCGCCGACGGCGGCCGAGACGATGTTCACGCCCTCCTCGCCGAAGAGGGTGCCGACCCGGCCGATCATCCCGGGCTGGTCGGCGTAGCGGAAGACGGTGATGTGCTCGGCGAAGGGCAGGTAGAAGCTCTCGCCCCAGGCGGAGACTAGGTAGGGCTCGTTGCGCGGGCCGACGCTGGTGCCGGCCACCTCGACCTCGCCGCCGGCGGTGTGGACGCGGACCCTGACCAGCTCGGTGAAGTCCTCGGCGCTGGCGTCGGTCGTCTCGGAGAGCTCGATCCCCCGCTCCTCGGCCATCTGCGGCGCGTTGACGAGATTGACCGGCTCCTCGGTGTGGCCGGAGAGGACCCCGACCAGGACCGCGATCCCGAGCAGGCGCGTGTCGTGGGAGGCGATGCGGCCGCGGAATTCGGCGCTCACCTTCTCGACCGAGCCGTCGCCCAGGCCCTGGGCGAGGCGGCCGAGCTTTTCGCAGAGCGGGACGAAGGGCGCCAGGGCCTCCATCGCCTCCGGCCGCACGGCGGCGATGTTGACGGCGTTGGTGACGACGCCGCCGGTCAGCGCCGCGGTCACCTGCTCGGCGGTGACGACGCCGGCGCGATCCTGCGCCTCGGCGGTAGAGGCGCCCAGGTGCGGGGTGACGACGACGTCGCCGCGGGAGAAGATCGGGTGCTCGGTGAAGGGCTCCGAGGGGAAGACGTCGAGGGCGGCGCCGGCGAGCTTGCCGGACTCCAGGCCCGCCATCAGCGCGTCGAGATCGACCAGCTCGCCGCGGGCGCAGTTGACGAGGCGGGCGCCGTCCTTCATCGCCGCGATCGTCTCGGCGTTGATCATCCCGATCGTCTCCGGCGTCTTCGGCGTGTGCAGGGTGATCAGGTCGGCGCGCCCCAGAACCTCCTCGATGCTCTCGGCGCCCTCGACGCCGAGATCGCGGAAGCGCTCGGCGGAGACGAACTTGTCGAAGGCGACGACGTCCATGTCGAAGCTCTGCGCCCGCTTGGCGACTAGCTGACCGATGCGGCCGAAGCCGATCACCCCCAGCGTCTTGCCGTAGAGCTCGGCGCCCTTGTACTTGGCGCGGTCCCAGCGGCCGGCGACCAGCGATTCGTGCGCCTGCGGAACGTTGCGGAAGAGCGCCAGGGCGAGCGCGAGCGTGTGCTCGGCGGCGGCGACCGAGTTCGATTCCGGCGCGTTGGCGACGATGATCCCGCGGCGGGTGGCGGCGGGGATGTCGACGTTGTCGACGCCGGTGCCGGCGCGGCCGATCACCTTCAGGTTGTCGGCAAGCTCGATCAGCTCCGGCGTCATCTTCGTCGCCGAGCGGATCAGGATCGCGTCGTACTGGGAGATCCGCTCGCGCAGCTCCTCCTCGGACATATCGAGGCCGAGATCGACCTCGAACTGCGAGCGCAGCAGGTCGACGCCGGTGTCGGCGATCTTCTCCTTGA